>JAKBFV010000051.1 GCA_021833365.1 Pseudomonadota bacterium
CTAGCCGCTGCATGCTAGCATGGGCGGTGCAGGAGAACGAACGATGGACATACTGGCGACGACATTGATCGATGGTCTGCTCCTCGCCGGTGGCGCCGGGCGACGCATGGGCGGCGAGGACAAGGGGCTTCTGCTCTATCAGGGGCGACCGCTGGCTGAGCACATGAGCACCCTCCTGCGTCGACATTGCCAGCAGATCTTCATCAGCTGTCAGCGTCATCAGTCCATCTATGCGCAGTGGGGCCGCTGTGTCAGCGATCGCGACGCCACTTACGCTGGCCCCATGGCCGGCGTCGCCGCCCTGGCGGCGCATAGCCAGGCGCCCTGGGCCCTGCTCCTGCCCTGCGACATGCCGCAGCTGCGCGATCAAGTCCTGCTCACCCTGCGCCAGCACGCCCTGCACAGCACGGCAGCGGTGCTGGCGATGCGCTACGCCGGGCAGGAGCAACCCCTGGTCTCGCTCTGGCGCCACGCCGCCCTGCTGGCGGCAGCCGCTGCCTTCGATGCCGGGGAACGCAGCTTGCGTCACTATCTGCTGACCCGCGCCGACTGGATCGATACCGGTGAGATGGGGTTCGACAACATCAATCATCCGCAACAACTGACCCCCTGAGGATGGCATGCAGCGGCAGCGCGACAGCGATAGTGCGCCGCCCGGCGCACTAGGATGACAGCCAGCCGGCGGTCTGCGCCTGCACGATCTCATCGAGCAGGGCGAGATGCAAGACATCGGTGTTCAGGGCCGGGATGTATTCATACGTCTGCCCTCCCGCGTGCAGGAAGATCTCGCGATGTGTCTGGGCGATCTCCTCGAGGGTCTCCAGGCAATCGGCGCTGAACGCCGGGCAGATGACCTGCACATGCGCCACGCCCTGTTCCGCCCAGGCGCGCAAGGTGACGTCGCTATAAGGCTGCATCCAGACCTGGGCACCGAAACGCGACTGATAGCTCATCTGCCAGTCTGACGGCGATAGTTCGAGCGCCTGCGCCAGCGCCTGCGCCGTGCGTTGGCACTCATCGGGATAGGGGTCGCCCTGCCGATGGTAGTCCTGCGGGATGCCGTGAAAGGACATGAGCAGGCGCTGCGCCCGCCCGTGCTGCTGCCAATGACGCCGTACACTGTCGGCGAGGGCGGCGATATAACGTGGATGTTCGGCATAGGAGCGTACGAAGCGCAGCTCCGGCAGGTCGCGGCGCTGGCACATCCAGCGCGCCACCTGATCCCAGACGGCCGCCGTCGTCGTCGCCGAATACTGCGGATACAGGGGCAAGACGAGCAGACGATCACAGCCGGCAGCGAGCAGAGCCTCGCATTCGGCTTTGATCTCTGGCGCGCCATAGGTCATCGCCATGCGCACCTGCGCGCGCCCGCGCCAACGCTCGGCGAGCCAGGCGGTCTGTTGTGCAAAGATGACGCGCAGGGGCGAGCCCTGCTCCATCCAGATCGCCCGGTAGAGAGCTGCGACGCGGCGTGGGCGCAGGCTCAGGACGAAAACATTAAGGATGAGAAACCACAAGGGTCGCGCCAGCTCGACCACCCGTCGGTCAGAGAGAAACTGGCGCAGATAGCGACGCACAGAGGCCGCATCCGGATGATCCGGCGTGCCGAGATTGACCAGTAGCACCCCGATACGCGGTGCCGCAGGCGTGGTCATCAGGACAGTGCCGCCAACAGGCGGGCCGTCACCTCGGCGACGCTGCCGATACCGGAGATGGCGACGTAACGCGGCCCTTGGGCGGCCGCCAGGCCACGATAGAAGCCGACCAGAAGCTTGGTCTGCTCATGATAGACCTGCAGGCGCCGGCGCACCGTCGCCTCCTGATCATCATCGCGCTGGATGAGGTCTTCGCCGCTGACGTCATCCTTGCCCGCCACGCGCGGCGGATTGTACTGCAGGTGGTAGACACGACCGGAGCCGGGATGCACACGCCGACCACTGAGACGGGTGACGATCTCCTCGTCATCAGCCTGAATCTCGGCGACGACATCGATGGCGATACCAGCATCGATCAGCGCCTGCGCCTGCGGAATGGTGCGTGGAAAACCATCGAAAAGAAAACCGGCACGGCAGTCATCGGCAGCGATGCGGTCCTTGACCAGGCCGATGATGAGGTCGTCTGAAACCAGCCCACCCTCATCCATGATCTTCTTGGCGACCAATCCAAGCTCGCTACCTTGGCGTATCGCCGCGCGCAGCATGTCGCCGGTGGAGATCTGGGGAATCTGATAGTGCTGCATCAGGAACTGCGCCTGTGTACCCTTGCCCGCGCCGGGAGGGCCAAGAAGAATGATCCGCATAGCAACCTCAAGACATCAAAGATGAAAAGATACACTCCGCCATCCACTTTAGACAAGAGGCAGGTATCGACAGGGCACGCAGCTTGACGCTGGCCTCCCTGCCCAGACTGACCTATAGTGGCGAATTACGGATCAGGAGAGCGGCCATGCGGCGCAGCGTGTTCTTCATTTCAGACGGCACCGGCATCACCGCCGAGACCCTTGGTCGCAGCCTGCTCGCGCAGTTCGACCATATCAGCTTCGACGAGCAGACCATCCCTTACGTCGACAGCAGCGACAAAGCCTGGGCGGCGGTGCAGATGATCAACGCGGCGGCGCGCGAACAAGGCCGCCCCATCGTCATCGACACCATCGTCAACAGCGAGCTGCGCCGCATCATCAGCCACGCCGACGCCTTCAAACTCGACGTCTTCGAGGCTTTCGTCGGGCAACTTGAAAGTGAGTTGTCGACGGCCTCATCGCAGGCGGTCGGCACCTCACATTCGATGGATGCGCAGCCCGATTACGCCGCGCGTATCGACGCCGTGCATTTCGCTCTCGACAACGACGACGGCGCGCGCACGCGTTACTATGACAAGGCCGACCTCATCCTGATCGGCGTCTCACGCTCCGGCAAAACCCCGACTTCACTGTACATGGCGCTGCAATTCGGCGTTCACGTCGCCAACTATCCGCTCACCGAAGAGGACTTCGAGGAGACGGAGTTGCCGGCGGCACTGCGTCCGTTCAAGAAAAAACTCTTCGGTCTGACCATCGAGCCCGGCCGCCTGGCGGCCATCCGCCGCGAGCGCAAGCCGGATGGCCGCTATGCCAGCCTGACCCAGTGCGAGACAGAAATCCGCGCCGCGCGCAGCATCTATGTGCGCGAGAACATCCCCTTCATCGACAGCACCCACCTATCGATCGAGGAGATCTCGACGCGCATCCTCGCCACCATAGGACTGAAGCGCCGCCCCTCCTGAACCGGGCTCAGCGATAGTAGGCCTGATCCTTGACGCTGTGATCGGTGGTGTCGGTGACACGCGCCAGCTGCGGGATGCGTTCGCGCAAAGTCGCCTCGACACCGTCACGCAAGGTCATATCGACGGCCGAGCAGCCCTGGCAGCCACCGCCGAACTTGAGCACGGCGGTCCAGCCCTGCGTCTCATCCTCGAACAGCTCGACCAGGCTGACGTGACCGCCATGGGCCGACAGACCAGGATTGACCTCGGCGTAGAGGACGTGGTTGATACGCTCTTCCAGCGAAGCATCAGGGCCGAGATTGGGGACTTTTGAATGCGGCGCCTTGAAGGTCAGCTGCCCGCCCATGCGGTCGCGGTGGTAATCGATGACGGCATCCTTGAGATAGGGCAGACTGCGCGCCTCGATATAGGCATCGAAGCTGCCTTGTGGGTAGAGATGATCATCGGTCTCCTGCTCACCCGGCGCACAATACGCCATGCAGCACTCGGCGCGCGGCGTTCCCGGATTCTCGACAAAGATGCGCACGCCCATACCTGCCGCCTCTTGCCGATCGAGCAGTTCGCGCAGATAGACGCGTGCCGCCTCGGTCAGGGTGATACTCGTGAGTTCGACATCGCTCATGATCTCTCCTCTTAAATCCAAGCATTTTACTAAGAAATGGATTATACGCCATTCTCGCCTGCACGCACGCCTCTCGTATTTGTTAAAATCCATGCCTGACCTCTGGAACCGAGCTTTATGAACCGCCTGGCTAGCCTGCACGATGAGATTGAACAGCGTATCCTGATCCTCGATGGCGCCATGGGCACCATGATCCAGCAGCATCAACTCGAAGAAGCCGACTATCGCGGCAGCCGCTTCGCGGATCACCCCTCGGACCTCAAGGGCAACAATGATCTGCTCGTCCTCACCCGCCCCGACATCATCCTCGGCATCCATCGCGCTTACCTGCAGGCGGGCGCCGATATCATCGAGAGCAACACCTTCAACGCCACCCAGGTGTCGCAAGGCGAGTATGGTCTCGCCGGTCTCGTCGATGAGCTCAACCGGACCGGTGCCGCCCTCGCCCGCCAGGCTTGTGACGAATTCACCGCCAGCGACGGCAGACCGCGTTATGTCGCCGGCGTGCTCGGTCCAACCTCACGCACGACCTCCATCTCGCCCGACGTCAACAACCCGGCGTTCCGCAACATCACCTTCGAGGAGCTGGTCGTCAATTACCGTCAGGCCTGCGCTGCCCTGATCGCCGGCGGCGCCGACCTGCTGCTCATCGAGACCATCTTCGATACGCTCAATGCCAAGGCCGCCGTCTTCGCTGTGCGCGCCTATCTCGATGAGCATGGCCTCGATCTGCCGATCATGATCTCCGGCACCATCACCGACCAGTCAGGACGCACCCTCTCCGGGCAGACCACCGAAGCTTTCTACAACAGCCTGCGCCATAGCCGCTCTTTCAGCATGGGCCTCAACTGTGCCCTCGGTCCCGATCTTCTACGCCCCTACGTCGAGGAGATGTCACGCGTCTCCGAATGCTGGGTCTCGGTGCACGCCAATGCCGGTCTGCCCAACGCCTTCGGCGGCTATGACCTGTCCGCCGCGGAGATGGCGCTGCAAGTCGGCGAATGGGCGCGTTCCGGCTTCATCAACATCGTCGGCGGCTGCTGTGGCACGACGCCTGCGCATATCGCTGCCATGGCGGAAGCGGTGCGTGGACTGCCACCGCGGCGGCGCCCGGAGATCGAACGCAAATGCCGCCTGAGCGGCCTCGAAGCGTTCAACTTCGATCGCCAAAGCCTGTTCATCAACATCGGCGAGCGCACCAATGTCACCGGCAGTGCCCGCTTCAAGCGCCTGATCAAGGAAAACCAGCAGGCTGAAGCGATGGAAGTGGCTCTGCAGCAGGTGCAGGCCGGCGCCCAGATCATCGATGTCAACATGGATGAAGGCATGCTCGACTCGCAGAAGGTCATGGTCGAGTTCCTGCAGCGCATGGCCACCGAGCCCGACATCTGCCGCGTGCCGATCATGATCGACTCCTCGAAATGGGACATCCTCGAAGCCGGTCTGCGCTGTATCCAGGGCAAGAGCATCGTCAACTCGATCTCGCTCAAGGAAGGCGAAACGGAGTTTTTGCGCCGTGCGCGCCTGTGTCAGCGCTATGGCGCCGCCGTCGTCGTCATGGCCTTCGATGAAGACGGCCAGGCCGACACCCTGGCACGCAAGAAGGACATCTGCAAACGCTCCTATGATCTGCTCGTCGCCGATGGTTTTCCGCCCGAAGACATCATCTTCGACGCCAATATCTTCGCCATCGCCACCGGCATCGACGAGCACAATCACTACGCCGTCGATTTCATCGAGGCCTGTGCCTATATCCGCGCCGAACTGCCCTACGCCGCGTCCTCTGGCGGTGTCTCCAATGTCAGCTTCTCTTTTCGCGGCAATGACACCGTGCGCGAAGCCATCCACGCCGTCTTTCTTTATCACGCCATCCGTCATGGTCTCAATATGGGCATCGTCAATGCCGGCCAGCTGGCCATCTATGACGACCTCCCGGAGGAGCTGCGCGCCTGCGTCGAAGATGTCGTCCTCGACCGCCGACCCGACGCCACCGATCGCCTGCTCGCCATCGCCGAAAACTACCGTCATCACGGCGGCGAGCAACGCCAGAACAAGGACGACCTCGCCTGGCGCGCCTGGCCGGTGGAAAAACGCCTCGAATACGCTCTCGTCAAAGGCCTCGGCACCTACATCGTCGAAGATACGGAAGAGGCACGCCAGCAGAGCCGCCGGCCTCTCGACGTCATCGAAGGCCCATTGATGGCGGGGATGAACAGCGTCGGCGACCTGTTCGGCGCCGGCAAGATGTTCCTGCCGCAAGTGGTCAAATCGGCGCGCGTCATGAAGCAGTCGGTGGCCTGCCTGATCCCCTACATCGAGGCGGAAAAGGCCGAAGTCAAGAGCAAGGGGCGCATCCTCATGGCCACGGTCAAGGGCGATGTTCACGACATCGGCAAGAACATCGTCGGTGTCGTCCTCGGCTGCAATGGCTACGAGGTCATCGATCTCGGTGTCATGGTGCCAGCGGAACGCATCCTGGCAGCAGCGCGCGAGCATCAGGTCGACATCATCGGCCTGTCCGGGCTGATCACCCCTTCTCTCGATGAGATGGTGCATGTGGCCAAGGAGATGCAGCGCCTCGACTTTCACCTGCCCCTGCTGATCGGCGGCGCCACCACCTCGAAAGCACACACCGCCGTGCGTATCGAGCCACGCTTCGAGAATGACGCCGTCGTCTACGTCGCCGACGCTTCACGCGCCGTCGGCGTCGCCACCTCGCTGCTGTCACCCGAGCTCAAACCCGCTTTCGTCGCCGAACGCCGTGCCGAGTATCAGGCGGTACGCGAGCGCATGGCGCAGCGCCGTCCGGCTCATGAACGGCTGAGCTACGCCGACGCGCTGGCCTTGCGCTTTCAGTGTGACTGGTCGCAGGCGCAGATCACGCCACCGCCACGACTCGGGGTTCAGGTCCTGCATGACCTGCCCCTGGCGGAACTGCTGCCCTATATCGACTGGACGCCCTTTTTCATCTCCTGGAATCTCGCCGGCAAATACCCGGCCATCCTCAGCGATGCGGTCGTTGGTGAGGCAGCGCGTTCCCTCTGGGCGGATGCCCAGGCCATGCTGCAGAAGATCATTGCGGAAAAACGCCTGCGCGCCGAGGCCGTCTTCGGCCTATGGCCGGCGAACAGCGTCCGCCACGAGGACATCGCCGTCTACGCCGATGAAAACCGTCAGGACGTCCTCGCCGTCCTGCATCACCTGCGCCAGCAGAGCGACAAGGTCAGCGGCAAACCCAACTACAGCCTCAGCGACTTCATCGCCCCGCAGGGACTCGCCGCCGACTACATCGGCGGTTTCGCCGTCACCACCGGCCATGGCGCCGATGAGATGGCCCAGGCCTACAGCGATGCTGGCGACGACTATAGCGCCATCCTGGTGAAAGCCCTGGCCGATCGCCTCGCCGAGGCCCTGGCTGAATACCTGCATGAAAAGGTGCGCCGCGAGTTCTGGGGCTATGCCAGCGATGAACAATGCCGGACCGATGATCTCATCGCCGAGCGCTACCGCGGCATCCGCCCCGCCCCCGGCTATCCGGCCTGCCCCGATCACACCGAAAAAGCCACCCTGTTCGCCCTGCTCGACGCCGAACACCACACCGGCATCCGTCTCACCGAACACTACGCCATGTGGCCGGCGGCAGCGGTGAGCGGCTTCTACCTGGCGCACCCGCAAAGCTGCTATTTCAATGTCGGCAAGATCGAGCGCGACCAGGTCGCTTCCTACGCCGCCCGCAAAGGCTGGAACAATCGCCAGGCGGAACGCTGGCTAGCGCCGCAGCTAGGGTATGAGCCGGACTGAGCTCAGGTCATCGACGATGCGTGTCAATACCTGCGCGACCTGGGTGCCGAGGCGGTCCAGCCATGGTCGCGGCAGACGATAGTGAACTTCGTAAACCTCGCGCTCAGCGCACAAGGCGATCAGGTAGCTGTCGCTGGTGGCCAGCTCATCGATCAATTTGAGCGCCAGCGCCTGCGTCGCAAACCAGTGCTCGCCGGTCGCCACTTGCTCGATATCGACGACAGGGCGATGCTGCACGACGAAATCCTTGAACAGCACGTGTGTCTGCTCGAGATCCTCCTTGAACTTGTTGCGCCCCGCTTCAGTGTTCTCGCCGAGCACGGTCAAGGTGCGTTTGAAAGCGCCGGCGGTATGCAGCTCGATATCGACGTCGTGCTTTTGCAGGAAACGATGCAGATTGGGCAGTTGTGCGACGACGCCGATGGAGCCGATGACCGCGAAAGGCGCGGCGACGATGTGGTCGGCCACCGCCGCCATCATGTAACCGCCGCTGGCCGCGACCTTGTCGACACAGACGGTCAGGCGCAGACCCGCCTGACGCAGGCGATGCAATTGTGAAGCTGCCAGTCCATAAGCGTGGACCATGCCACCTGGACTTTCCAGGCAGAGCGCGACTTCATCGCGTCCGGGCTCTGCGACCGCGAGCAGCGCGCTGATTTCCTGGCGCAGGTGGGCGAGCGCCGAGGCCCGCAGATCGCCATCGAAAGACAGGACGAAGACGCGCGCCTTGTCGCGACCTTCGTCTTCCTTGTCCTGCCGTCGCTGGGCACGCTGCCAGCGTTTGAAGTCCTTGCCTGACAACAGCAAAGACTGCATCTGCTGGCGCTGCTCGGCATAGCGCTCATTGACGTGGCGCAGCTCGAGCCGCCCTTCCGGCGAGCGCTGCCGGCGCAGCGCCGCCAGCATCAGTAGCGCCAGCAACAGCGCCGCCAAGAAGGTCAGCACTTTCGCCAGAAACAGGGCATATTCGAGCAGGGCGTGCCACATCAGCGTCTTCTCCATCGCCATTGTGCCGCGATCTTACTCTGAAAGCTGGCAGAGCGGCCAGCTTCGCGCTATGACTCAAGCGAGGATGGCGCGACGATGTCGCTCGATCAGCTGACGGGCGATGCTGACCGGCGGCGGCAGCGGTACATCCTCTTCCGGCTCGACCCAGCGCGCCAGACGAATCTCCTGTGGATCGCAACGGATGTCACCCGAGACATAGTCGGCCATGAAGGCGAGCATCAGCGACTGCGGAAAAGGCCAGGACTGGCTGGCGACATAATGCAAGCCATTGACGACGATACCGACCTCCTCGAACACTTCGCGGTGCACCGCCTCCTCGGCCGATTCACCCGCTTCGATGAAGCCGGCCAGGGTACTCAGCATGGGCTGCTGGAAGCGTACGCCCTGCGCCAGCAGCATGGACCGTCCGCGGCGCACCAGGACGATGATGCAGGGATGGATGCGCGGATAAAAGTGCAGATCACAGGACGGACAGACACGGGCGCGGTCGTGCGCGTGCGCACGCAAGGGCTGGGCGCAGGCGGAACAGAAGCGGTGCTGACGTGCCCACAGCAGGATCTGCGAGGCTCGCACGAGCACTGCCTGCTCCTCAGCGCTGGCACAGACCAGCAACTCGCGCAGGCTGCGTCGCGGCAGGGCGAGGGCGAGATCGCTACAATCAGCGGCGATATAACGACGGCCCTGCCAGTCACCGAGCGCGTGCAGGCGTTCGCGCGGCAGGAGACAAGGCAGCTGATCATACGTCCAAAACAGCGCCGCCTCCGGACAGAGGGGGCTGGCTCCATCAAAAAGCACCCAAATCGCCGTCGTCAGATCCGCCGGCAGGAGCGCATCGTGCTGCCAGCTCATGCAGCGACACGTCCAGGCACCGGAAATCCGAGCTCGGCGACACTGTTCTCAGCCAGCTGCAGGACCGCATCACCGATGGGTTTGTGCGCCGCCAGGCTCTCCAGGTAGTAGTCGATGCTGGAGATGGCGTCGGCGAGCAGCTCCATCGCCGTCATTTCCGGCGCTGCCTCCTCACGCAGCAAACGGTATTCGATGTAGGCTGCCGATTGCTGCAACACCGCTTCCGCACGCCGGATGCCGAGAAAAGCCATGCCGCCAGCCACGGAGTTCAGGGTCGACGGCACATTCGCCAAGTGCATGCGGTCATAGCCGGCCTCCATGAAAGAGGTGATCGCACGCTTCGCCAAAGACAGGCCAGAGCGCGATTCGGCGACCAACATGGCACGCGCTTCATCGAGCTGATGTGGAGAAATCGTCGCTTCACCCTGCTCCAGATTGAAACCCGGCGTGACCTCCTTGAGCAGGCGCGACATCGCATCCTCGACATCGACGATCATATCGACGAGCTGTAACAGCTCTTCACCCGGCGCCTGTGCGTCCCAGCCGGCGACGCGCTCGATCCAGGATTGTGTACGCACGCTGATCTCATCCAGGCCGAGCATCTTCAAGGTCTGAGCGAGACGACGGATCTGTTCCTGCAGGGAACCGCCCTCGCCACCGGTGAAGACACCGCGTGACAGCATATCGAGATGATCCTTGAGCTGAGCGAGTTCCTCGGCCAGAACCGAGCTCACCGTGCGGATGACCGAGTGTCCGGGACCGCACATCAGATCGAATTCCTCGGTCATGCGCCGTTCGCTCAAGCACCACTGCGCCAGGTGATAGTCCTGTTGCAGCTCTTGCAGGAGAGCATCGCCTGGCTCAGCCAGGGCGATCAGATAGAGCGCCATGGCGCGTCGCTGCTCGGGCAAGAGCAAGTGCCCGCCCTGCTGCAGACGCACCAGCCAACGCTCGACCTGCATGAGAAATTGCTTGCGTGGCGTATTGATGGCGATACCCTGCTGCACCGCCGCGACCACGCCCTCGAGCAAGCGGCGCACGGCCTGCTCTTCAGGGGTCAGCAGCAAGGCCTGCAGGCGTTGCAGGGCACGCCGCATCCAGTGCAGATGACCGAGGTCTTCGCCGCCACCCAACCAGGCGATGAGGCCGCCACGGTAGACCTGACATAACTGCGCCAGGGCTTTCATCCTGACCTTTTCATCGAGCATAGCGACTGCGACCGGATGCTCGACCAGAGGTAGCGCCGGCAGCAAGTCACCATCGCCAGGCAGGGGCAGGCGACGACGCCCACACAACTGCTGCAGCGCCGGCAACAGGAGCTGCGGCCAGGCGACATGTTTGATCTGTACATATTCGATATAGCGCGATAGCACCATGATGGCGTAACCGAGGGCGGTCAGGTCGGCATTGCGTTCGATCTCGTCGCTGTGCTCAGGCAGGGCACGCACCAGAGCCCGCATATGCATGAGCAGAGTATCGGCGACCTGCAGACCAGCGAGGTGTAGCGCCCCCCACACCAGGGTCAATCCATGGTAGGCGGCGTCGAGATCCTCCGAGCGTCCCTCCTCGACATAGGACTCCAGGTGCGACTGCACCTGCACCAGGCTGCCATCGACTTCTGCCTTGACCAGATTCAAAGAAGAAAGATCTGCTTGCCGCATCATGCTGCCGTCCTTGTCGCCGTGACATCATTCAGAAATTATGCTGCCCTACCGTCATTATGCAAGCACATCACGCGGCGCGACACCCACCTACCCCCACAAAGGCGAGCGCCGACTCTCACGCGCGATCGCCTGCAGGCTCTGTTCATGCCGGGCCAGCTCACTAGCGTTCGCCGCCTGCACCGGCAAGGGCACACGATCAGCGGGCAGAGGCCGAGGCCGCTCGACCTCGGCAGCCCCGCCGCTAGCACCGGTCGCTGCCGCACCGAAGGCCAGTCCCACCTGTCCACCGGTCATCGCCAGATAGACATCGAGGAGAATCTCGGCGTCGAGCAAAGCACCATGGAAAGTGCGGTCACGTTCCTCGACGGCATAGCGTTTGACCAAGGCATCGAGAGTATTGCGCTGTCCTGGATGCAGCTCACGCGCCATGGCCAGAGTGTCGATGATCTGGCAATGCGCCGCTAGGCCGGGATGTCGGGGGTCGAGGCGCGACCATTCGCTGTCGAGAAAGCCGACATCGAAACTGGCATTGTGGATGATGAGCTCGGCACCCTGCAAAAAAGCCAGCAAGTCTTCCGCCACCTCGGCGAAACGCGGCGCCCCTTGGAGGTCGGCCCAGGTCTTGCCGTGCACACGCGTCGCCTCAACGTCGATCTCACGCTCCGGGTCGAGGAGATAGTGGCGATGACGGCCGGTGCGCTTGCGCTGCACCAGCTCGACGGCGGCGACCTCGATCAGGCGATGTCCCTGGTCAGGGGAAAGACCGGTGGTTTCGGTGTCGAGAACGATCTGCCGCATCGCTTAGGACCTCGCTTGCATTTCATCGATGGCACGATTGGCCAGACGATCGACACGTTCATTATCGCGATGTCCGGCATGCCCCTTGACCCAATGCCAGGCGACCTCATGCCGCTCCTGTTCAGCGTCGAGCAGCTGCCATAAATCCTGATTCTTCACCGCCCCGCCCTGCGCCGTGCGCCAGCCACGGCGCTTCCAGCCCGACAACCAGCTGCGCATGCCATCGCAGACATAACGCGAATCGGTATAGACCTGCACACGACAGGAGCGTGTCAAGGACTGCAAAGCCGAGATGACCGCCATCATCTCCATGCGATTGTTGGTCGTCATCGGCTCACTGCCATACAACTCGCGCTCGCGACCACGACAGCGCAACAAAGCTCCCCAACCCCCAGGTCCGGGATTACCACGACAGGCGCCATCAGCATAGATGTCGATCTCATCCGCCGCTGCGCCACCGATTTCTTCTGACAAAATCCACTCTCCACCCACCAGAACCGCCATGATCACCGAGATGAGGGGGGCTTGTCACCCTCGCCGTGTCCAGGCCTGCCGGCCATGCCAGAGCGGTTGCGCCACCGACCAGACCGAAGGGCGCCACGGTGGCATCAGCAGGCGCCGCTCACGTTTGCGCGCCAGGACCATATAGACGGCCGCCAGAGCACGGCGGCGCCGGAACAAGGCGCCGGTAAGCAGGCGCCAAAGCGATCCGGTGGCGCCATCCTGAGGTGGGGCAAACCCGGTGAACTCGATGTCCGCAAGATCGCAATCGAGCAATTCGAACCAGTCGCCAAGATGCGACACGCTGATAGGTAGCGCGGCCGGACCTGGCTGCCCAAGGCCGAACCAGCGCAGCAGTCGCCACAAGCTCCAGGGATTGAATCCAAAAACGATGATGTGACCGCCCGGCCGCAGGACGCGCAGGGTCTCGCGCAGGACGGCACGTGGGCGCTGCGCCTGATCGAGAGCATGATGCAAGACGACGAGATCGACACTCTCCGCCGCCAGAGGTAGGGCCTCGGCACAGCCGATGAGCGTCCCTGCCAGCAGCGCTGTCTCTGGCTGTAAGACGATGGTGTGTGCCAAGCGCGAAGTCGCGGGTAGACGAAAAGGCGCAGCGCTGCCGATGAGCAGGGCACGCTGCCCTGGACAACGCACCCAGGCCGCCTGCAGCAGGACCTGCTCATCACGCAACAAGCGCCGTCCGCGCGGGCGACGCCACCACGTCGGCCAGGAGGGCTGCCGCCCCGCATCGACGCTCACCATACGTTTATCATCCTCGTTCCCCGCTTTACACTATAAGTCCTGACCGAAGTCCTGCCCGCAAGCCTGCGAGGAACTCCCCCGTGCATATTCAAGCCCTGCCCGCCTTCACCGACAACCTGATCTGGATGATCGAAGATGGCGAGGAGCTCTGGTGGGTCGACCCTGGCGATGCCGCTGTCGTCATCGCCGCGGCGGCACAGACCTCGGTGCGTCCGACCGGCCTTTTACTCACCCATCATCACGCCGATCATTGCGCTGGCGTCGATGAACTCCTCACCCGCTGGCCGCATCTGCAGATCGTGGGGCCGACCGATGAGCGCCTACCCTGGGTAAGCCACGCGGTCGGTCATGGCGATCGCATCACCCTGGGCGCGCACGGCCATGTCGAGGTCATCGCCACCCCCGGGCACACGCGCAGTCATCACGCCTATCTCCTGCAATACGCCGACGGCGATCATCTGTTCTGCGGCGATGCCCTGTTCAGCGCCGGCTGTGGCCGACTGTTCGAGGGTGACGCCACCGACCTCCTGCTCAGCATGAGCCGTCTGCGTTCTTTGCAAGCGTCGACGCAGGTCTACGCCGCTCATGAATATACGGCCGCCAACCTCGCTTTTGCACGCGCGCTGCTACCCGATGACCGAGAGATCGCTGCTTATTCAGATTTTGTAACATCTCGCAGAAAATGCGATCAATGGACGCTCCCAAGCACTATTGGCCGGGAAAAAAGCATCAATGTCTTTTTTCGCTGGGATGATCCGGCCATCTATCGCGCTCTTTGTGATCGTCATCACGATCTCGCCGACACGGACTGCACCATCCTGGCGCAACTGCGCCGCGACAAGGATGTCTTTCGCAGCTAAGATCATGGTTTAGCGATGAATTTCATGGTCATATCAGCGGCATCTGTCTAAAATGGGGCGAGACACGCAGCAGCGCTGCCATGCCATGACCTGAGGATGCGACACTGATGATCTCTGACCTGCTCGACGCACGGCCAGCTATGGGACGCCTGCTGCGACGGACGCCAGTCCTGTTCGGCGTGATGGCTTTGGCGTCGCTATCGGCATGCACGACGCTGACCTCCAGCCCCATCGCCGCGACGACACCTGTCCATGTCGCCGGCCCGAGCAGCCATGCCCTCGCTACCCGCGATGCCGATCCAGTTCCAACGGACCTGTTGCACGCGCCCGCAGCGGACTCCGGTCAGGTTCCCCTCGCCGATGACGATGCTACTGCCACCATGGTCGACCCCATCAGCCTCGACCCTAAGGCTTTAGCGCGCTTCGGTGATCTGTGGGCCCACCTCAATGCCAGCCACGCGATCAGCGTCGATGACAATCCGCGCATCCATGCCCAGCTGGCCTGGTTCATGGGGCATCAGACCTATGTCGACCGCATGACGGCGCGCGCCTCGCGCTATCTCGCCTACACGGTAGCGCAAGCCGAAGCACGCCATATGCCCATCGAGCTCGCCCTACTGCCGATCATCGAGAGCGCCTACGACCCTTTCGCCGTCTCGTCAGCGCAAGCCGCCGGCATCTGGCAGTTCGTTCCCGGCACCGCCCAGGTCTACGGCCTGCGCCAAAGCTGGTGGTATGACGGCCGCCGCGACATCCTCGACTCGACGGCCGCCGCTTACACCTTCCTCGCCGATCTTTACCGCAAATATCACGACTGGAATCTCGTCCTCGCTGCTTACAATGCCGGCCCCGGCATCGTCGATCGCGCCATCGCCCGCAATCAGGCGGCGAACCTGCCCAGCGACTACTGGTCTCTCGATCTGCCCGCCGAAACCATGGCCTATGTGCCGCGCTTTCTCGCCGTCGTCGATATCGTCCGCCACGCCGACCGTTATGGCGTGCATCTCACACCGATCATCGACCAGCCTTATTTCCGCGTCATCAGCCTGAGCAAGCCCATCGACCTCAAGGCGGCGGCCAAGGCCGGATGCGATGCCCAGGAACTGACTCTGCTCAATCCCGGCCTCAAGCATGCCGCCAGCGACCCGCAAGGTCCGCTGCGCCTGCTCGTGCCGGCGCAGACTTCGGCCAGCTTCGATCTGGCCTTGCAGCAATTGCCGGCGCCGGAACGCATGCTGACGCAACGCTATCGCGTGCGTCACGGTGACACAATCTATCATATCGCCCGTCATTTCGACATGGACGTGGCACAACTGCTCAGCCTCAACCATCTGCACCACCTCCGTCTGCATCGTGGTCAGGTGCTCGAGGTCATGGCGCAAAATGGCGATACACCGCAAGCGACGCGACAAGAGCACCATCTGCGTCTGCATCACCGCGAAAGCATCGCGCATCTAGCGCGTCGCCTGCACATCTCCGCGACACGTCTGGCCGAATGGAATGACACCACGCCGCATCACCTGCTGCGCGCCGGCAGCGTCATCACCATCCTCGATCAGGCGCCTGGCAAAGACAGCGACCGTCACCGCATCCACTATGCCGTGCGCCGTGGCGACACGCTGTTCTCGATCAGTCGCCGCTATCGTGTCAGTGTCAGTGCGATCAGATCCTGGAATCACCGCCATCTGAATCTGCATCCGGGACAGGATCTAGTCATCTATATCGCCAGCAATAACGACGATGAGGGCTGAGGCCGGCGCGGCGTACCCGCGGCAGGGACAGCTACAACGGAATCACTGATGACCAAGCTGCGCGATCTGTGGCTTCTGCCGACTCTCCTGGCGATCGCTTTCTCCGCCTTGGCGACGACTTCCCCGCTGGCACTGCACGCAGGCTTGTTGGGTGCCGCCCTGCTCAGCGCCGCCTATGTCCTGCAAATACGTCGCTTGACCGAACGGCGCAACCGATACTGGGTGGCGGTGGCGCAGTCGGTACAGACCGGCGAATTGAACGTCGCCCGACAGATGTTGCTCTCGCCACCGCCGGGCGAAACAGCGCACACCGCCATGCTCAGGATGGTCGAGGATATTGCAGGGGTTTTGCACAATGTCCGCGATTCCGGCGCTTACTGCGACCGTATCGGCCAGCAGATGATGCGCAGCAGCCAGGGTATACAGAGCAGCCTGCATGAGCAGAGACAGCAGATCGAGGAGATCACCGCGTCGATGCGTCAGATGCATGAAGCCATCCATGAGGTCGCCAGCAACACTCACGGCAACGCCGAACGCACCGAACAATTGCTCGATCTGGCGCGCGATAGCAGCGAGCTTTCCCGGCAGACCGAAGGATCGATCGAGCAATTGGCCAGTGGCATCGCCGTAGCTTCGCAACGCATGATCGATCTTGAGACGCAATCCGAACAGATCAGCGCCATTCTCGAGACTATCCGCGGCATTTCCGACCAGACCAACTTGCTGGCCCTCAATGCCGCCATCGAATCAGCGCGCGCCGGAGAGCATGGTCGCGGCTTTGCCGTCGTCGCTGATGATGTACGCAAGCTGGCACAAAGCGCGCAGCAATCCACCGTGCAGATCCACCAGATGATCGAGCAATTGCATCTCGGCATGCACGAAGTCGCGGCAGCGATGAAAGCCTGTGTGCAGCAAGCGAAAAAAGGGCAAAGCGATATCCGTTCGACGGCGCAGGCGCTCGAACATATGTCCGGCCATGCGCAAAAAATCGGCCACAGCAATTTGTCCATCGCCACTGCCAGCGAGGAGCAGGCTGCCGTCTCGACGATGATTCACGGCCGCGCTGCTGACCTGGTCGCGATGAGCCAGCGCTGTGACGGCGTGGTCACTGCGGGCGCCCAGATTGCCTCGGTGGCGGCGACTTTGGGCGGCGAGATCGCCAGCATGGTGGCGCGCTATGACCTCCCTGAGCTTCAGCACCTGCTGCCGCAGGAACAGGAGATCTATTTCCATTGGACGACGGCCCTGGATCTCGGTGATAGCGAGATCAATCGCCAACATCGCCGTCTCGTCGACCTGGCCAATGAGGTCTATCGGTTGACGCAGCAAAAGCTCGGCGCTCGTTCAGCGCAACGCATCATCGAGGCTCTGGCGGCTTATACGGTGACCCATTTCGCCTATGAGGAACGGGCGCTGGCGCAAACCGGGTATCCGCATCTCGCAGCACACCAGCAGGAACATCGACGTCTCGTCGAAGAGGTACTCGCCTTCAAAAAACGCATCGATCACGGTGAGTCGGTGGGGCCCGAGCTGCTCGAATTCCTCAAGCAATGGCTCATCCGGCATATCCAGCAGTCGGATCGCGCCTATGGCCCATGGATGCCGAAAGTCGTCACCGCCTGAAGTCTTCAGGCCGCCCCCGCTTTTGCGCAAGGACGGGATGAGTGTCAAATTTAAGGCGGGCCTGATTGCATCCACGCCTGATCCTTCTAGAATACAATCGATGCTGGTTTCAGATTCACCGATTCTGCCTCAGGATGCCTCATGCCCGCTCCACGCCCTGCACTGCCTCGTGTCGCACGCTGCTGGCTAACACTGGCCCTTCTGGCGCTGACCGGTTGCGCCAGCAACAGCGTCTTCATCCCTTATACGCAGCATGCCCAGCAGATCCGTCAGGCGGTGATGCTCGGTCAGTACGATGCGGAAATTCAGCGACTGCAGGCGAGCGATAAAAGCGGCAGTAATCGCTTGCTGACCCTGCTCGAGCTCGGGCGCGTCGAGATGCTCGCCCATCGCCCCCAGGCCAGTCTCGACACTTTCACGCAAGTCATGAGCCTCTGGGCAGCGCAGGACCAGCGCGCCCGTATCTCGCTCACCCAGACGACGGCGGAAGGCGCTAGTCTGGTGACCAATGACAACGCCATCCCCTACCAGGGACGCCCTTATGAGCGCAGCATGGCGCATGAGTATCAGGCGCTCAACTATCTCGCGCTCGGCCGCCTGTCCGACGCTGCTGTAGAAGTCCGCCGTGCCGAGTTCGAACAACGGCAGATCCTGCTCGATGAACAGAACAGTGTCGCCGCCGCCGAGCATCAGGCCCATCAGCAAGGCTTTCAGCCTGGCGATTACACGCGTTTCTTTGCCAACATGAATCGCGCTGCCGGGCGCGTCAAAAACGCCTTTCAGAATGCCATGGCCTTCTATCTTTCCGCCTTGATCTATGAAGCCGTCGATCAGCCCAATGACGCCTACGTCGACATCGAGCAGGCTTTCGAGATGTGGCCGGACAACCCTGTCCTGCAGCAGGACCTGGTGCGCCTCGGCAGCACCCTCGGCATGTCCGACGCCGAACGCCTGGCACAGCATCTGCACCTCAGCCCACCACCGGCAGAGGACGGCAGTGTCGTCGTCATGATCGAACAGGGCTGGATCCCCGAACGCGCCGCTTTTCAGTTTCCCATCATCACCCAGAGCACCATCAACTATCTGGCCATCCCCTATTACCCGGGGCCATTTCCCCTGCCGCAACCGGAAAACCTGCTCATCGATCAGCAACAGGTCACCGCCTTGCCCCTGGTCGATTTCGAGGCTCTCGCCGCTTTCGACTTGAAAGGACAGATGCCCGCCCTCCTCGCCCGGCAGTGGCTGCGTCTGTTGACGCAACAAAAAATGGAACGCGAGCTCGGCTCCAACGGCAATCCTCTCGGCGCGCTGCTCGGCGGGCTATTTTCTGCCTTGACCGATCAAGCGGATCTACGCAGCTGGAGTACTCTACCCGCCAACAGTCAGATGACGCGCGCCTGGCTCACCCCCGGTCAGCACCTGCTATCCTGGGGGAATGTGCACGTCCCCGTCGTGATCCGTTCCGGTCACACCACCTTGGTTCAGGTGGTTGACAACGGCGGCCCCCTCAATATCATGACCTATAACCTGTGAGGCTACCTATGCGCCGACCCCTAATTGCTGCATCCGTGCTCGTCCTGGCGGCGAGCCTGCTCACCGCCTGTGCCTCAGGCGAGCATGCCCGCACCGACTTCAGCCATCAGCGCTATCAGGCGAAGGTGCACTACGACAGCCTCGCCCTGATGTCGGTGGTCGGCATCCGCGACATCAACGTCGACCGTGGCGAGGGCTTCCCGCGTGTTCAGGCGACGGTGGTCAACCACTCCTTCTTCAGCAAGAACTTCGAATATCAGATCCAGTGGGTCGACAGCAGTGGCTTCGTCGTCAATCCCGGCTCACAGCCTTGGATACCCCTGCATCTGCGTGGACACGAGTCGCGCCCAGTGCAATCCACCGCCCCCAACGCCGATGCCCAGGATTTCACCATCCACGTGCGCAAGCAGGAGTCCTGAAGCGCACCAGCCAGCACGATTCATCACCCATAAGCCATCATTCATACAACAAGGAGGCTGCATCATCCGGTGACCCGATCTCCTGCAGCGGAGCACCCGATCTTGCCGTGATACTATGAAACGCACTTCCCCACTCCGCGCCCTGCTCGCCTGCTCGCTGCTCGGTCTTACCGCCTGCGCCAATCAGGTGAATTATGTCAACCCAGACAGCGTCGATACGGTCAACATCGACTTTGGCTCGACCGATCTGCAGATGATCGCCAGCCACGAGGTCGATTCGCTGCTCGCCTTTCCGCCGGTGCAGCGCATGATCGCCAATGGCCAACGTCCCATCCTCTTCGTCGATCGCATCCGCAACAAGACCATGGAGCATATCGACACCGAGTCGATCACCGACACCATCATGACCAAGCTGGTGCAGTCCGGCGCCTTCCGTTTCGTCGACATGACGGCGGCGACGGCCCTGCGCAAACAACTGGACTATCAGAACAACAGCGGCATGGTCGATCCTACCAAGGCCATGGCCATGGGGCAGCAGATCGGCGCCCAGTACATGCTCTATGGCGAGATCGCCAACATCACCCAGCAGAACTCGAGTGAGCGCTCGGTCTATTACAAATTCACCCTCAAACTGACCT
>JAKBFV010000002.1 GCA_021833365.1 Pseudomonadota bacterium
TGAGTATGCCGAGCGCCTGGCGCGCGCCGAGGCCCCCGACTCGCCCGCCCTGCAGGCGCTGGCGGAAAAGATCGCGGCCTTGCGCGCCGAACTGGAGCGCATCCCCTTCATCGACACCTACGACCTGCGCTACAACCATCACGTCCAGGTGGCGAAGCCGACGGCACAGGCGGTGATGTTCTGCCTCATGGACGTCTCCGGCTCGATGACCCAGGCGATGAAGGATCTCGCCAAACGCTTCTTCATCCTGCTCTACCTGTTTCTGCAGCGCAATTATCGCCGCATCGAGATCGTCTTCATCCGCCACCACACCAGCGCCAAGGAGGTCGACGAACAGGACTTCTTCTACTCGCGCGAGACCGGCGGCACCATCGTCTCGAGCGCCCTGCAGCTGATGCAGGAGATCATCGAGCGCCGTTATCCGGTCGCCGACTGGAACATCTATGCCGCCCAGGCCTCGGACGGCGACAACTGGAATGACGACTCCCCGCTCTGCCAGGAACTGCTGCGCGAGAAGATTCTGCCGCATCTGCAGTACTACGCCTATATCGAGATCACACCGCACGAGCATCAGGCACTGTGGGCGGCCTACGCCCCCCTGTGCGATGAGTTCAAAGGCCGTTTCGCCATGCAGCAGATCGTCGGCGCCGAGGACATCTATCCGGTTTTCCGCGAGCTCTTCGCGCGCAAGAAGAAGGAGGCGGCGGCGTGACGCCGCCGATCGTGCATGACTCGCCGCAAACCCCTGTCCACGGACGCCGAATGGACCTTCGAACGACTCGCCCGCTATGACGAGGAAATCGCCCGCATCGCGCACCGGCAGCATCATCTCGACACCTATCCGAACCAGATCGAAATCATCACCTCGGAACAGATGATGGACGCCTACGCCGCCGTCGGCATGCCCATCCACTATCACCATTGGTCCTTCGGCAAGCACTTCGTCGGCGTCGATCAGGCCTACAGGCGCGGCCAGATGGGGCTGGCCTATGAGATCGTCATCAACTCCAATCCCTGCATCGCCTATCTCATGGAGGAGAACACCATGGCCATGCAGGCGCTGGTCATCGCGCACGCCTGCTACGGCCACAATGCCTTCTTCAAGGGCAATTATCTGTTTCGCACCTGGACCGATGCCGGCAGCATCATCGACTACCTGGTCTTTGCCCGCCACTATCTGCGCCGCTGCGAGGAACGCCATGGCCTGCGCGAGGTGGAAGCCGTGCTCGATGCCTGTCACGCCCTCATGCACTACGGCGTCGACCGCTACAAACGCCCCTATCCGATCTCGGCGACGGAAGAACAGCAGCGCCAGGAAGAGCGCGAGGCCCTGCTGCAGCAGCAGGTCAATCTGCTCTGGCGCACCCTGCCGCAGCGTGCCGGAACGGACGGCCAGCATGATCCGGCGCGCCGCTTTCCCAGCGAACCGCAGGAGAATCTGCTCTACTTCATCGAGAAGAACGCTCCCCTGCTCGAACCCTGGCAGCGCGAGGTGGTGCGCATCGTGCGCAAACTGGCGCAGTATTTCTATCCACAACGCCAGACGCAGGTGATGAACGAGGGCTGGGCCTGCTTCTGGCACTACCGCCTGCTCCATGACCTCTACGACGAAGGCTTGGTCAGTGACGGCTTCATGCTCGAGTTTCTGCGCTCACACACGGCGGTCATCGCCCAGCCCGACTATGACAGCCCGGCCTTCAATGGCATCAATCCCTACGCCCTCGGCTATGCCATGTACACCGACCTGCGGCGCATCTGCGAACATCCGGACGCCGAAGACCGGCAGTGGTTTCCCGACATCGCCGGCTCGAGCTGGCGCGCCACCTTGCAGTTCGCCATGCAGAACTTCAAGGATGAGAGCTTCATCCAGCAGTTTCTCAGCCCGCGCTTGATGCGGCGCTTTCGCTTCTTCCAGCTGCTCGATCAACCGGCCGTCGACTATCGCCTGGTCGCCGCCATCCATGACGATGAGGGCTTTCGCAGTGTGCGCCAGGCTCTGTCTGATCAGTACAATCTGTCGCTGAACGAACCCAATATCCAGGTCTGGAATGTCGATCTGCGCGGCGACCGCAGCCTCACCCTGCGCCATGAGCAGCACCACGGTCGCCCGCTCGGCGCCAGTACCGAAGACGTTCTCAAGCACCTTTATCGTCTATGGAAGTTCGATGTCCACCTCGAATCCTGCCACGCCGGACAGGTCTGCTCGCGCTGGTCGGTGGGACGCGATGGCGTCGAACGGCAGATCCAGATCTAGAGCTTCTGCGGCTATAATCGTGCTGGACTTGGAGGGGCGCTCTCATGCGTAGCTATCTCGTCGGTGGAGCGGTGCGTGACCGCCTCCTCGGCCTGCCGGTCAGCGAACGTGATCATGTCGTGGTCGGCTCTAGCGCCGCAGAGCTGCACGCCCTCGGCTACCGCCAGGTCGGCAAGGACTTCCCGGTGTTTTTGCATCCCGACACCGGCGAGGAGTATGCCCTGGCGCGCCAGGAGCGCAAACGCGGACCGGGGCATACCGGCTTCGACTGCGTTGCGACGCCACAGATCAGCCTGGAAGAGGATCTCGCCCGCCGAGACCTCAGCATCAACGCCATCGCCGAGGATGAGAGCGGGCGCCTGATCGATCCCTATGGCGGCATGGCCGACCTGCAGGCGCGCCTGCTGCGTCACGTTTCACCGGCCTTCGTCGAAGATCCCCTGCGGGTGCTGCGCGTCGCTCGCTTCGCCACCCGCCTGGCACCGCTCGGATTCGACATCGCCCCTGCGACCCTCGAGCTGATGCGGCAGATCTGCGCCAGCGGCGAACTCGCCAGCTTGAGCCCGGAACGCGTCTGGCAGGAGACCTGCAAAGCCCTGCAGCAGGAACGCCCATCGCTCTATTTCCGCATACTGCGCGAGGTCGGGGCCCTGCCGGTATGGTTTCCCGAGATCGCCGATCTGTTCGGCGTCGAGCAATCCGCCGCCTGGCACCCCGAGATCGACACCGGCGAACATCTGATGCTTTGCCTCGACGTCGCCGCCACCATGCGCGCCTCTCTACCGGTGCGCATCGCCGTCCTCCTGCATGACCTCGGCAAGGCGATGACGCCGCGCGCCCTGCTGCCCTCGCATCCCGGCCATGGCGAACGCGGCCTGCCTCTGGTACGGGCCTTCGCGCAGCGCCTGCGCCTGCCACGCGAAACGACCGAACTGGCCCTGCTCGTCTGCGCCGAACACCTGCATCTGCATCGCCTGCAGGCCGACGACGCGGCGACCCTGCTGCATCTCATCGAAGTCAGCGACGGCCTGCGCCGACCACAGCGCCTGCGCGACTTCGTCCTCGCCTGCCACATCGACGTGCGTGGCCGCCTCGGCCTGCAGGACCAGGCCTACCCACAAGGTGACTGGCTGATGGCAGCGCGCGATGTCGTACAGGAACTGCCCCTGCACGAGGTCCTCAGCCAAGGCCTGCGCAGTACGGATCTGGCATCGGCCATCCGCGCATACCGCCTCGCCCGACTTGCCGCCCGGCACCCGGACGGCGCATCATGATACCCCCCATCCTGCGAGGACTCTGTCGTGCCCGCCACTGACCAGAACGGGCCGCTGTTGCGCGACCAGATCTGCTTTCGTCTTTACGCCGCCTCGCGCCTGGTGACCCGTCTCTATCAACCGGTGCTGGCGCCACTCGGCCTGACCTATCCGCAGTACATCATCCTGATGATCCTCTGGGAGTTCTCGCCCTGCCGCATCGGTGTCCTCGGCGAGCAGGCGCGCCTCAACTCCAACACTCTGGCGCCTCTGCTCAAGCGCTTGCAGGAACAGGGCATGATCGAACGCCAGCGCGACCCTAGCGACGAGCGCGCCGTGCGTATCGCCCTGACCGCACAGGGCTGGGCCTTGCGCGAGACCTGTCGCGTCATTCCGGCGCGCCTGCTCGCCGAGCTCGGACTCGACGCGCCCGGTCTCGCCAGCCTGCGCGATGAACTCGATCAGCTTCTGCAGGTGCTCGATCACAGCGCCGGCACGGATGCCCTGGCGAGCGATACTGCCGAGCTTGGCGGTGGCGGTATGCTGGCATGATTTTCACATGCACAGCGATACATACTGGCCGATTCGGACTAGACTGCTGACAGCCACTGTGCCTAGCTCTGCCATCTGCACTTCTGGAAAGGAGATACCGATGCTCATCGTCAAATCCGCACTGCTCGTCTCATGCCTGCTCGGCCTAGGCGCCGCCGCACAAGCCCTCGAAGCCTTACCGGCGACGCCGCCCATCCCCGCCGACAACCCGATGAGCGCCGCCAAGATCGCGCTCGGCCAGCAGCTCTATTTTGATCCACGACTGTCCGTCGATGGCACCGTCTCCTGCAACTCCTGTCACAACGTCATGAGCAATGGCACCGACAATCGCCCGGTTTCCATCGGCGTCGGCGGTCAAAAAGGCGGACGCAGCGCTCCGACCGTGTGGAATGCCGCTTTCCTCAGTGTGCAGTTCTGGGATGGCCGCGCTGCCTCCCTGGAAGAGCAGGCGAAAGGCCCCATCCTCAACCCGATCGAGATGGGTATGCCCTCGGCGGCAGCGACGGTGGCGCGTATCCAGTCCATTCCCGGCTACGCCCATGCCTTCGCCCAGGTCTTTGCCGGCAAGACGCCGGTCACCTATGAGCACATCGCCATGGCGATCGCTGCCTATGAACGCACCCTGCTCACCCCCAACAGCGCCTTTGACCGCTATATGAAAGGTGACAAAAAGGCCCTGTCGGCGCAGGCTCTGCGCGGCATGAAACTGGTCGAGCAGACCGGTTGCACGGGCTGCCATATGGGCCCCGACTTCGCCGGCCCTGCCCTGCCGCAGGGCAGCGGCTTCTATCAAAAATTCCCGACCTTCGAAAACAACGACTACGTGCAAAAATATCATCTCAAGGATGATATGGGCCGCTATGCGGTGACCAAGAACGTCAATGACCAGCACTTGTGGCGCGTCCCCTCCTGGCGCAATGTTGCGCTGACGGCACCCTATTTTCACAATGGCTCGGTCGCGACCTTGGAAGAAGCCGTGCGCGTGATGGCAAAGACGCAGTTGGATAAAACGCTGAGTGATGGCGACGTCGCCGACATCGTCGCTTTTCTCAACAGTCTGACCGGCGAGTTCCCGATCCAGAAAATGCCGCGCTTGCCGCAGACGCCGAACACCACGGTGACCGCCCAATAGCTCCCCACCGTAACGGCCGGCAGCTGACCACACCGTGGCTGCCCGGCCAGCCTATCTAAGGCGCTCTGCCCCGGCTATAATCGACGGTCTTTCCGATCGCCAATGCCCGCAGGAGCGACCATGTCACAAGCCGAGCCGCTGACTTTCCAGGAGCTGATCTTGCAGCTGCAGCACTACTGGGCGCGCCAGGGCTGCGTGGTGGTGCAGCCCTACGACATGGAGATGGGGGCCGGCACCTTCCATACCGCCACCTTCCTGCGCGCCATCGGCCCGGAGTCCTGGCGCGCCGCCTATGTGCAGCCGTCACGCCGCCCCACCGACGGCCGCTATGGCGAAAACCCCAACCGCCTGCAGCACTACTACCAGTTTCAGGTGGTGCTCAAACCCAATCCTGATCACATCCTCGAGCTCTATCTCGACTCTCTGCGTCAGATCGGCATCGACCCGGCCCGGCACGACGTGCGCTTCGTCGAGGACAACTGGAAGTCCCCCACCCTCGGCGCCTGGGGCCTCGGCTGGGAGGTCTGGCTCAATGGCATGGAAGTGACACAGTTCACCTACTTCCAGCAGGTCGGCGGCCTCGATTGCTATCCGGTCACCGGCGAGATCACCTATGGCCTCGAGCGCATCGCCATGTATCTGCAGGGCGTCGATTCGGTCTACGATCTGGTGTGGTCGCGCAGCGAGCACGGCTGTGTACGTTACGGCGACGTCTTCCATCAGAACGAGGTCGAAATGTCGACCTACAACTTCGAGCATGCCAACGTCGATCGCCTGTTCGACCTCTTCGAAGGCTACGAGCAGGAGGCCCTGCGCCTCATCGAGCTGGCCCTGCCGCTGCCCGCTTATGAACATATCCTCAAGGCCTCACACACCTTCAACCTGCTCGATGCGCGCCGCGCCATCTCGGTGACCGAACGCCAGCGCTACATCCTGCGTATCCGCACCCTGGCGACGCGCGTCGCCGCCGCCTACTTTGCCGCGCGTGAGCGCCTCGGCTTCCCCCTCGCCGCCCCGGAATTGCGCCAGGAACTCACCGCCGCGCAGGAGAACCATGATGCAGGCTGAAGATTTCCTGTTTGAACTCGGATGCGAGGAGCTGCCGCCGACGTCGCTCAAGACCCTCATGCACGCCCTCTATGACGGCGTCTGCCAGGGCCTGCAGGCAGCGGGGCTGGAGTGGCAGAAGGAGCACAGCCGCGCTTACGCCAGCCCGCGCCGACTCGGCTTCTTCCTGGCACAGCTGAGCCTGCTGCAGGCCGACCGTGAAGTCATCATCGAAGGTCCACCGGTACGCGCCGCCTTCGCGGCTGACGGCCAGCCGACGGCGGCAGCCCTCGGCTTCGCGCGTAAGCAGGGGGTGAGTATCGACGCCCTCGATCGCTCGCAGGACAAGCTGCGCCTGCATCGGCGCATCGCCGGGCAATCGGCGCGCGAGCTACTTCCCGCCATCATCGCCAAGGCCCTCGCTGATCTGCCCATCGCCAAGCGCATGCGCTGGGGAGCGCGCAAAGAGGAGTTCGTGCGCCCGGTGCATACCCTGGTACTGCTACTCGGCGACAGCGTCGTCGCAGCGCGCATCCTCGGCCTCGAGAGCGGTCGGCAGGTGCTCGGCCATCGTTTCATGGCGCCCGGCCCCCATACCCTGGCACACGCCCGCGACTATCTCCCAGTCCTGCGGGCGGCCTACGTCATGCCTGACTTCACCGAGCGCCGGCACCATATGGTCGAGCAGGTGCAGTCTCTGCAGACACGCCTCGGCGGACGCGCCCTGATGCCCGCCGACCTGCTGGACGAAGTCTGCGCCCTGGTGGAGTGGCCGGTCGCCCTGTGCGGTCGCTTCGAGGAGCGTTTTCTCGCCGTGCCACAGGAGGCCCTGATCTCGACCATGCAGGGCAACCAGAAGTACTTCCCCTTACTCGACGATGCCGGCAAACTGCTGCCGCACTTCATCTTCATCAGCAACATCGACTCGCCGATCGCCGATCAGATCATCGCCGGCAATGAGCGGGTGGTGCGGCCGCGCTTGAGCGACGCCGAGTTCTTCTTTCTGCAGGACCAGAAAAAGAGCCTGGCCGAGCACGATCGCAGCAATGCCCAGGTGGTCTTCCAGAAAGATCTCGGCTCCCTCACCGACAAGGCGCAACGCGTCGCCGGCCTCGCCGCCTGGATCGCCGCGCGCAGTGGCGGCGATGCCGAACTCGCTGCTGCCGCCGGACGCCTGTGCAAGGCTGATCTCGCCACTCTGATGGTGGCGGAGTTCCCCGAACTGCAGGGCCTGATGGGGCGGCATTATGCGCAGATCGAGGGCTTGCCGGCAGAGGTCGCCCAGGCCCTGTTCGAGCAATACCTGCCACGCCACGCCGGCGACGCCCTGCCGGCGACGCGTACCGGCCTCGCCCTCGCCCTCGCCGACCGCCTCGACAGCCTCGTCGGCATCTTCGGCCTCGGTCAGGCGCCGACCGGTTCTGCCGATCCGTATGCCCTGCGCCGCGCCGCCCTCGGTGTCCTGCGCATCCTCATCGAACAGAGCCTCGATCTCGACCTCGCCGAGCTCATCGCCTGCGCCCGCCAGGGCTACACCCTGCCGCTCGCCGCCAGTACCGCCGCTGATCTGCTCGACTTCTTCATGGCGCGCTATCGCGCTTACTACGAGGAGCAGGGCATCGCCAGCGATACGCTGCAGGCCGTTCTCGCCTGTCGGCCGCATCGTCCCTACGACGTCGAGCTGCGCATCAAAGCCCTGCACGCCTTCCGCAGCAGCAGCGACCTCGCCGCTCTCGCCGCCGCCAACAAGCGCGTCGCCAACATCCTCGCGGCACAGGCTGGCAGCGCACCGGCCACCTGCCTCGACGCCGGCCTGCTGCGCGATCGCGCCGAGAGCGCCCTCGCCGAAGCCCTGGCGGCGCAACAGCCACGCCTGCAAAAGGCCGGCGAACAAGGCGACTACATGAGCTTGCTCGCCCTGCTCGCCGGTCTACGCCAGCCGATCGACGACTTTTTCGCCGAAGTCATGGTGATGGTCGACGATCCGGCGCTACGCGCCAACCGTCTGGCCTTGCTCGGTGATCTGCGCCGACAGTTTCTCCAGGTCGCCGATTTCGGGCTGCTGCAGGTGCAGGCATGAAAGCGCGCATCGTTCTCGACCGCGACGGCGTCATCAATCAGGATCGCGACGACTATGTGCGTAGCGTCGCCGACTGGCTGCCCCTGCCCGGCTCGATCGCGGCCATGGCAGCGCTGAGCCAGGCCGGCCATACCCTGTTCGTCGCCACCAATCAGTCGGGCATCGCGCGTGGCTACTATGATCTGGCTGAACTCACCGCCATGCACGACAAGATGCGCGCCCTGGTGCGCGCTGCCGGCGGCGACATCGCCGATGTCGTTTTCTGCCCGCACGGCCCTGACGCCGACTGCTCCTGTCGCAAACCCCGCCCCGGCCTGATCGATCAGCTCGCCGAGCGCCACGGTTCCCTGCAAGGCGCCTATATGGTCGGCGACTCGCTGCGCGATCTGCAGGCTGGGCAGGCGCGCGGCCTGCGCCCCGTTCTCGTGCGCACCGGCAAGGGCAGCCTCACCGAGGCACAGCTGGCAGGGCAGGTCTGGAGCGAGCCGCCGCTCGTCTATGCCGATCTGGCGGCGTTTGCACACGCCTTGCTGACGCAGGCGCGGACATGATCGTCGCCAGTCTGCTCGGTGGCCTGGCCATCGGCGTTGCCAGCGGCCTGCTCATCGTCGGTAGCGGCCATATCGCCGGCATCAGCGGCATCTTCGGCAAAGTTCTGCGCGCCGAGTGGGGGGATCACGCCTGGCGTCTCGCCTATCTCGCCGGCCTGATGACGCCGCCGGGGGTGCTCGTTCTGTGTGCGCACCTTCCTGCCTACCATATCGCCGGCGGCCTCTGGCAGGCAGGACTCGGCGGCCTGGCGGTCGGCGTCGGCACCGCCCTCGGCAACGGCTGTACCAGCGGCCATGGCGTCTGTGGCCTGGCCAATCAGTCGCCACGTTCGCTGTTCGCCACCCTCACCTTCCTGGCCACAGGTCTGTTGAGTGTCTGGGTGATGCGCCATCTGCTGCACCTTGGAGGATGAGATGGGCAAAGTTCTGCTCGCCTACGCCGTCGCCTTTCTGTTCTCCTGCGGTCTGCTCGTGTCCGGCATGACCGATCCGCGCCGCGTCCTCGACTTTCTCGATGTGAGCGGCAGCTGGAACCCGGCCCTCGCCCTGGTCATGGGTAGCGCCGTGCTCAGCGCCTGGCCCTTCTTCCGCTATGCCCACCGCCGCCAGCACACCTGGCTCGGCGATGCCTTCCAATGGCCGGACACACGACGCATCGACACCCGCCTGATCCTCGGCGCCGCCCTCTTCGGGCTCGGCTGGGGCGTCACCGGGCTATGCCCGGCGCCGGCCCTGGTCATGCTCGCCAGCGGCAGCGCCTATATTCTGGTCTTCGTCGTCAGCCTCGCCATCGGCATGCGCCTGGTAGCGTGGCGGTCGCAGCGCTCCGGCTAGTCCTGGATCTCGGTGCTCTCGATCCACATATTGCTCTTGATCGGCAGACCGCTGAAGAAGCGGTCGGCATCGCGTGACGTCTGCATGGGCACCTCTTCCATGGTGATGTGACCACCCCAGGGATAGATCACGATGGGCACCTTGGGCAGGTCATGATGCCAGCGATCGAGGACGGCGCGCGGCAGGAAATTGTCCTTTTCTCCCCACTCGATCATGGTCGGAACCTTGATCAAGGGCACCATGCGCGCATACTTTTCGGTGTGCGCGATGTGGCGCAGCTGCACCAGGGTCTTGAGCATGGCGACGCGATTGCCCTCGCGCTGTTCGAGGTCGAAGTAACGATCGATGATGCGGTCATTGAGTCGATCGGGATCGCCATAGACCTGCCGCGCGATCGTCGTCACCAGAAACTTCGGCGCCATCACATAACCGACGTCGCGGATCACCGGCATGGTGATGAAGTCGATGATCGGCGGCAGCTTCTGCGGATAGGCGATGGGCTGGATCAGAACCATCTTGTCGACGTGGTCGGGATGCTTGATGGCATACATCCAGGCGACCATGGCGCCCTGCGAGTTGCCGGCGAGATCGAAGTGATCGAGGCCGATCTTGTCGATGAACTGCGCCAGGAAATGCTCCAAGGCCTCCGGCGAATAGTCATCGCTGTTGACGAAAGGTCCGGTCAGGCCGCAACCCGGCATGTCGAGGCGGACGATGCGGTAATTGTCCTTGAGGTTGTCGACCCAGCCGTCCCAGGTCTGCAGGGAGGCGGTGACGGCGTGGATGAGCAGCAGGGTCGGACCATCGAGATTGCCTTCGATGCGATAGTGCACCTCGGTGCCATCGATATCGACGTAACGCGAATCCTTGGTCTCATAGCGTGCTTTGAGCTCGTTCAGCGGCTTATGTCCAAAACCGAGCGTGCTGCAGCCGCCGAGAGACGCGAGCACAACCATCATGAGCGCCAGCGCGCCGCCTATCCTGTAGCCGCCTACCTGCCCCACCTTCGCCTCCCTGGCCCTAGCGGCCTTGTTGTTATTGTCGGCACAGCGCAGTCTAACACACTAACACAGCGACCCTGGTGACGCATAAAGTTGGCAGTACAGTCATTCACTGAAAGCCGACTTGCTCTTATCATGCTGCCATCCTGAATCATCTGTCACGGGGTCGCACCATGCCGAACTATCAAGCTCCCTTGCGCGATATGCGCTTTCTCATGAACGAAGTTCTCGACTTTCCCGGGCACTACGCCCAGCTCGTCAATGGCAAGGATGCCACACCCGACATGGTCGAGGCGATCCTCATCGAAGCGGCGAAGTTCTGTGAGGAAGTGCTGGCTCCGCTCAACGCCAGTGGCGACGCCGAAGGCTGCCACTTCGACCAGGGCGAGGTGCGCACCCCGACCGGCTTCAAGGATGCTTACGCGCAATACATCGCCGGTGGCTGGCAGGGCCTGTCGCACCCGGAAGAGTTTGGTGGCCAGGGCCTGCCGATGTCTCTCGGCCTGATCAAGTCCGAGATGATGGGTACCGCCAACTGGTCGTTCACCATGTATCCCGGCCTCTCTCTCGGCTGTATGAACACCCTCATGCAACACGGCGATGAAGCGCTCAAGGCCCTCTACATGCCGCGCCTGGTGAGCGGCGAATGGACCGGCACCATGTGTCTGACCGAGCCGCAGTGCGGCACCGACCTCGGTCAGGTGAGCACGCGCGCCGAACCACAGGCCGACGGCAGTTTCCGGATCAGCGGCACCAAGATCTTCATCTCCGCCGGTGAACATGATCTCGCCGACAACATCATCCATATCGTCCTCGCCCGCCTGCCCGATGCGCCTCCCGGCACACGCGGCATCTCGCTCTTTCTGGTACCCAAGCATCAGGTCGACGCACAGGGCCGCATCGGCGCCCGCAACGGCGTCTCCTGCGGCGCCCTCGAGCACAAGATGGGGATCAAGGCTTCCGCCACCGCCGTGCTCAATTTCGACGGCGCCCAGGGCTGGATGCTGGGGCAGGCGCATCGTGGTCTCGAGGCCATGTTCACCTTCATGAACACCGCCCGCATCGGCACCGCCGTGCAGGGCGTAGCGCACGCCGAACTGAGCTATCAGGGCGCCCTCGCCTACGCCAAGGAGCGTCGGTCGATGCGCGCTCTGTCAGGCAAGAAGGAGCCCAGTCAGAAAGCTGATGCGCTGATCTGGCACGCCGATGTGCGACGCATGCTGCTGACCCAGAAGTGTGTCGCCGAAGGTGGGCGGGCGATGATCTATTTCGCTGCCCAGTACGCCGACCACATGGTCAACGGCATGCTCGCAGGCGACGACAAGGCCTATGCCCACTGGGATGACAAGCTCGGCTTCCTGACCCCGATCCTGAAAGGTTTCCTCACCGAACTCGGCCTCGAGGCGAGCAGCCTCGGCATGCAGGTCTTCGGCGGCCACGGCTACATTCGCGAACACGGCATGGAACAGGTCATGCGCGATGCGCGCATCAGCACCCTCTATGAGGGCACGACCGGCATCCAGGCCCTCGACCTGCTCGGGCGCAAGGTGCTGCTGCTCACCCGCGGCGCCTGCGTGCGCGAGTTCACCGCCGACATCGCCCGCTTCGCCTTGCGCCATGCCCGTCATCGCCGTCTGCGCTCCTATTGCTGGACACTGAGCAAGCTGGCGGCGGAATGGAACTATCTGACCACGCGCATCCTGCTGGCGGCACGCAAGGATCGCGAACTGGTGAGCGCCGCCTCCGTCGATTTCCTGATGTACTCAGGCTATGTCAGCATGGCCTATTTCTGGGCCATGCAGGCCGCCGTCGCCGCCGAGAAGCTCGCCAAAGGTGGCGCCGAGGCGCGTGAATTCTACGAAGCCAAGCTATTGACGGCCGACTTCTATTTCGACAAGCTGCTGCCGCGTACGCGCGGTCACGCCGAAGCCATGCTCAACCCGCATGCGGCGATGATGAAACTGAGCCCGGAACAGTTCGCTTTCTTCTAGGCGGACAGGCTTGCGACGGACGAGCGGCATAGCGCCAGGAGGGAACCATGCAGCGCAGCATCCTGATCACCGGTGCCTCCAGTGGCATCGGCGCCGCTCTGGCGCGGGAACTGGCCAGGCGCGGCCATCGCCTGGCGCTCACCGCCCGCCGCCTCGACCACCTGCATAGTCTGGCCGAGGAATTGCGTGCTGCACACGGCGTGCAGGTCGAAGTGGCGGCGCTCGATGTCCGCCAGCTCGATCAAGTGGCCGTGACCCTGACGGCACTCGCCGCCAGGCTCGCTGGCCTCGACATCGTCGTCGCCAACGCCGGCATCGCCGGCAGTCACCGGACCGGCAACGGCGACATCGCCCTCGACCGTCGCATCTTGGAAACCAACTATCTCGGTGCCGTCGCCACCCTCGACGCCGCCACCGCGCTCTTCCGCCAGAACGGCCATGGTCGTCTCGTCGGCATGTCCTCGATCGCTGCCTGGCTGCCCCTGCCGGGTAGTGGCAGCTACTGTGCTTCCAAGGCGGCGCTCACCGCCTATCTCGATTGCGCCCGCATCGAACTGGCCAAGCATGGCATCAGCGTACTCGCCATCCATCCCGGCTTCATCGCCACCGAGATCGCCGCCGATATGGAACGCTATCCTTTCGTCATCAGCGCCGACAAAGCCGCCGTCAGCATGGCCGACGCCATCCTCGCCTCGGCCACCCAGCTGATCGTCCCAGCCTGGCCCTGGCGCTGGCTGGTGCCGGTCGCCGGCCGCTTGCCAGCGGCTTGGCTAGCACGCTGGTTCTAAGTTAATCTCTACGCCAAGCATCAGCAGGAAGCGAATGATGAAACCCTTGAGCCCCGTGGATCAGCTTTTTCTATGGATGGAACGCCGACAGCAACCCATGCACGTGGCAGGCTTGCAGCTGTTCAGCTATCCCGAGGGCGCCGGCCCGAAATACGTCAGTGAACTCGCCGAGCAGATGCGCTCCTATATCGAGCCGGTGGCGCCTTTCAATCAGCGTCTGTTCTCCCGCCTCGGCCAGTCTTTCTGGGTCGAAGACCAGCAGTTCGATCTCGACCACCACTTCCGCCACGAAGCCCTGCCCAAGCCGGGACGTATTCGTGAGCTGCTGGCCCTGGTCTCGGCTGAACACTCCAACCTGCTCGACCGCGCCCGGCCCCTCTGGGAAGTGCACCTCATCGAGGGCATACAGAACCGCCGCTTCGCCCTCTACAGCAAGATCCACCACAGCGTCACCGACGGCGTCTCGGCCATGCGCCTCGGCGCCCGCGCCCTGTCCAACGACCCCGACGAGCGTCACCTCCCCCCGGTCTGGGCACGACCGCAGGCGCGCCGCGAAGGTGGTCTGCCCAACGTCGCTGACGTCGCCAGCGGTCTCGCCCGGCTCAGCCGCAGCCTGGGCGAGCAGTTCAGCACGGTGCCGACGGTGACGCGCGCGATCATGCAATCGATCAAGGCGGCACGCCAGGACGAGACCTACGTCTCGGCCTTTCAGGCGCCCAACTGCATCCTCAACACCCGCATCACCGGTTCACGCCGCTTCGCCGCGCAGTCCTACGCCCTGCCGCGTTTCAAACAGCTGGCACGCGTCTTCGGCTGCACCATCAATGACGTCGTCCTCGCCATCTGCGGCAGCGCCTTGCGCGAATATCTGATCACCCAGCGCGCTCTGCCCGATCAGCCGCTGATCGCCATGGTGCCGATGAACCTGCGCAGCGATGACAGCATCGGCGGCAACCAGATCGCCATGATCCTGGCCAACCTCGGCACCCATATCGCTGATCCGGCGCATCGCCTGCAGGTGGTGCATGAGTCAGTGCTCAACATCAAGCAGCGCCTGAGCGCGATGACGGCGGCCGAGATCCTCAATTACAGTGCCCTCACCCTGGCCCCGGGCGGGCTGCAGATGCTCACCGGCCTGGCGCCGGGCTGGCAGGCCTTCAACGTCATCATCTCCAATGTCCCCGGACCGCGCGAACCCCTGTACTGGAACGGCGCGCGCCTGCAGGGCATCTATCCGGTCTCCATCGTACTCGACCGCATGGCGCTCAACATCACCCTGACCAGCTATGCCGACTCGCTCGAGTTCGGCATCATCGCCTGCCGCCGCACCCTGCCCTCCGTGCAGCGCCTGCTCGACTACCTCGAGCAGGGACTACGCGATCTCGAAAATGCCGCCGGCATCACAGCCGGCTAACCCGCCGGCAGCGCCGCTGGATCCTGCTGCAGCGCCTGCACACGCGGGCGCTCGGCGGCACTGAAACTGCTGCTCAGCAGGTTGTCGATGGCGCTCTGGCGATCATCCGCCGACAGATTGGCATTGGCGAGAATGCTCGCTCGCTGTTGCAGATAGGACTGCAGACGACTGGCGAAAGCAGCGCGCTGCTGATCGAGAGCTTCGAGGCGATCTGCCGCCGCTGCGCCGACGAGATTTTCCCGGATCTGCCGCAATTGCGCGGCGCTGCCCTGGGCCTGGCGCCATTGTGCGGTCAGTGCTTGCAGATTTTGCACCTGTTCGGCGGTACGCTGGCTTGCCTGCAGCGCTGGCGGTAGCTGCTCTTCAGCGGCTGCCAGCTCGCTGGCCTTGGCAGCGGCGCTCAGGCTGGCATCCTGCAGGATGCGTACACGCGCCAGTGAGTACTCGGCATAAGCGTCATCCTCACCAAAAAAAGCTTGTATCGCCAGCAGCGGCAGATACTGCCGACGCAAGCCCTGCAGCAGGCTCAAGCGCTGCTCCATGGCGCTGACATCGACCTGGCCGCCAGTGCTCTGGGCCGGCGCCGGCAACTGCGCCAAGGCCTGGCGATAGGCGATGTACTGGTCGAGCAGAGCGATCGCCTCGGCCGCCGCCGGTGCCGGCAACTGCTGGTGAATATAGGCATGCAGACGAGCCAGGATGACCGGCAGGCTCTCTTCGCCGAGGGCAGAGAGAAAGTAGTCGAAGACGGCACGCACCTGGCGATCGACGAGGAGATGCCCGGTGCTATCGACACGCAAGGCACCGTCGACCTGGCTGCCGCGCAAGCTGCGCGGCAAGGCCTCGAGGCCGCTGTGAAAATGCGGGATCGTCGCCTGCGTCGCCCCGGCCAGAGCGAGTCCATGCACCGGGCGCAACCGTGTCGCATCTTCGCTGCCCCAGAGCACGGCCAGCGCCGCGGCCACGGTGATCAGGCAGACCAGCAGCATCGTCCACCCACGTCTTTTCATCGCACCCTCCTCCCGCACAGGGATGATCTTCTTATTTTTCAGGCAGGGGGCCGCAACGCGTCGCGATCGCCCTGAAACGTGCCGACAGAAGGGGCGTGACAGCGACATGCCTGTCTTCCGTGCGCCGGCCAGCACTGAACGCTGATGCCGCGCGCTGGGCCTCCTGCCCACCGATACATCTGACAAGCAATTCGTATGCCGTGTATCAGGATAGCGCACTGACGCCATGGCGCGCCGACGGTCATCGGCGCATCGGGTACTCTGGTAACTTCCATGACAAGCATCCTGTTTCTATGGGTAACATCCGCTGTCGCTGCTCCTTACGCGTGCCGTCTGACTTTATTTGCCCTAAAATCTTGCCACGCCCCCCTGCTTTCTGGTATAACATGCCCCCTTGCCGTCGCCCCACTTGCTTTGGCGACCTTTAGTTTGGTGGAGAGGAATCATGTCCAAAGTTTGCCAGGTGACCGGCAAGCGGCCGATCGTCGGCCACAACGTGTCGCACTCGAATATCAAGACCAAGCGTCGTTTTGAGCCGAATCTGCACTACCATCGTTTCTGGATGGAGAGCGAGAAGCGCTTCGTGCGCCTGCGTCTGACCCCGAAGGGCATGCGCATCATCGACAAGCTGGGCATCGAAGCGGTGGTCGCTGACCTGCGCGCCCGTGGCGAGAAAATCTAAGGAGAAGCATCATGGCGAAAGGCGCACGCGAAAAGATTCGTCTGGTGTCCTCGGCGGGCACGGGCTATTTCTACACCACCACCAAGAACAAGCGCACCATGCCGGAAAAGATGGAGATCAAGAAGTTTGATCCCAAGATCCGTCAGCATGTCGTGTTCAAGGAAGCCAAGATCAAGTAAGCCGCACGACGTGCTGCCGATGATCGCAAAAAGGATGCCGTGTGCATCCTTTTTTGTCTTCTGTGCTGCCCATGCCTGAACTGCCGGAAGTCGAAACAACGCGCCGCGGCCTCGCTCCCGCTCTGTGCGGACAGCGCATCGTCGCCGTCACGATACGTCGCCGCGACCTGCGCCAGCCCATCCCCGCCGACATCGACAAGCTCGCTGGATACACCTTCGTCGCCTTGCGCCGGCGCGGCAAATACCTGATCGCCGATCTTGATCATGGCCATCTGCTCATCCATCTCGGTATGTCGGGCAGCCTCGCCCTGGTCAGCACGGCGCAGGCGTGGCGGACGCACGAGCACTGGGGCATGCGCTTAGCCGCTGGGGGCGAGCTGCGCTACCATGATCCACGCCGTTTTGGCTGTCTGTTGTGGGTAGACGCCGACCCGGAACGGCATCCCCTGCTCGCCGACCTCGGCCCCGAGCCGCTCAGCCCAGACTTTGACGCCGACCACCTCTACCGCGCCAGCCGCGGACGCAAGATGGCGATCAAATCCTTGCTCATGGACGCTCACTGCGTCGTCGGCATCGGCAACATCTATGCGCAGGAGGCCCTGTTCGCCGCCGGCCTGCGACCGCAGCGACCGGCGGGCAGCCTGCGCCGCACGGATTGCCAGCGCCTGCACGCCGCCGTGCTCGCGCAGCTCGAAGCCGCCTTGCGCGCCGGTGGCAGCAGCCTGCGCGACTACGTCAATGCACAAGGGGAGCTCGGCTATTTTCAGACGACCCTGAAGGTCTATGGGCGCGCCGGCCTGCCCTGTCAGCGCTGCCTGGCGCCGCTGCAACAAGTCCGCCTGTCCGGCCGCAGCAGCGCCTACTGCCAGCACTGCCAGCGCTAAGTCCGGCTTGCGCTCGCGGTCATAGTCGTCTACATTTCGCTAAAACCATGCTGCAATAGGCACTTGTCCGCACTTCTTCAGACAAGACACGAACACATCCGGTTGATCCCGGATACCTTGACCTCACGACATAAGGACCGATCATGTCTCGTACTTTGAAACGCCACGCTCTGGTGCTCCTCCTCGGGAGCAGCCTGATCACGGCCAACCTGGCTCGTGCCGACGCCATGCTCGCCACCGACATGGATGAAACTGATCTCTCGCCGTCCTGGGATGCGATGATGGGAGACGTCCTCATCGCTCGTCCCTTTCTGCTCGCCATGACCGCTACCGGCGTCGTCGCCTTCGCCATCACCCTGCCCTTCTCGGCGCTCGGTGGCAATATCAAGGAAGCGGCCGCCAACCTCGTCGGCAAGCCCGCCGAAGAAACCTTCCTGCGCTGCCTGGGCTGCACCGAGAGCCAGGACAACTGGCGCAAACAGCGTCAGGCCAAGGAAGCCAAGCGCGGCATCGATACGACGACCAACAACTACTGATCGTCTGACTGCGCACGCAGTTGCAGCAGTTTGGCGAGCAGCTGGTCCCTGCTTTCGACATGATCGGGATCGGCCGGTATGCAATCGACCGGGCAGACGCGTCGACACTGCGGCGTATCGAAATGACCGACGCACTCAGTGCAGCGCTCAGGCAGAATCTCGTAGTGCTGATCGCCGATATAGATGGCCTCGTTCGGGCAGGCCGGCTCACAGACGTCGCAGTTGATGCACTGCTCGGTGATCTTAAGCGCCATGCCGGGCGAGTTTGCGCGCAAAGCCGTCGACCACCACCACATCGACGAACTTGGAAACGTCACCACCGAGCACGGCGATCTCGCGCACCAGACTCGACGAGATGTACGAGAGGTGTTCCGCCGGTGTCAAAAACACGGTCTCGATCTCCGGCGCCAATTGCCGGTTCATGTTGGCGAGCTGAAACTCATACTCAAAATCGGACACGGCGCGCAAACCGCGCAGGACGACACTCGCGCCCTGCTCACGCAGAAAAAAGGCGAGCAGCTTGTCAAAGCCGGTGACACTGACATTGGGCAGATGGGCGAGCACCCGGTCGGCCATCGCCACCCGCTCCTCGAGGGAGAACAGAGGGCCCTTCTTGTCGGAACTGGCGATGGCCACGACCACCTCATCGAACATGCGTGCGGCGCGCTCGACGAGATCACGATGTCCATTGGTGATGGGATCAAAGGTGCCTGGATAGATCAATTTTTTGCCCATCGACACATCCTCCGGCTATGGCGCCGAGCGGCGCACGGCGCGGCCAGTTTAGTGCAAGCGCCCTGACCTTGACTAGTCGCTGCGGCAACCGCCGCCTTTTACGCTATCCTGCTGCCACACCATTTAGGAGACCCACCATGGCCTTGACCACCCTCGATCGCCAAAGTGCCCTCATCGTCATCGACCTGCAAAAAGGCGTGCTCGCCCTGCCCGCCGCCGACGCAGCGGCGCGTGTCCTGCAACAGACCTGCCTCTTGCTGGCGGCCTTTCGTCAACGCCAGCTGCCGGTCGTCCTGGTGCGGGTGGAAGGCGGTGCGCCAGGACGGGTGGAGCAGAAGCGAGCGCTGACGAATCTGCCCGCCGACTGGAGTGAGCTGGCGCCGGAACTGCAGGTGCAGGCCAGCGATCATCTCATCTGCAAGCATCGCTGGGGGGCTTTCACCGACACCGGCCTCGACGCCCTGCTGCGCCAACTCGGCGTCACCCAGGTCGTCCTCGCCGGCATCTCGACCAGCATCGGCGTCGAGTCGACGGCGCGTTTTGCGCATGAGCTGGGCTATAACGTCACCCTCGCCGTCGATGCCATGACCGACGTCATCCCCGAGGCACACACACACAGCGTCACGCGCATCTTTCCGCGCCTCGGTGAAACGGCGAGCTGCGCCGAGATCATCGCCATGCTCGCCTCTTAAAGGCGCGGCCAGCGCTGCAACAGTGACTGCAGGGCGAGGGCGCGGTGACTGCAGCGATTCTTTTGCGCACCCGGCATCTGCGCTGCCGTCATCTGCAGCGCCGGCAGATAGAAATGCGGGTCATAACCGAAGCCGCCCGCACCGGCGGCATTGGCCTGGATCTCGCCTTCCCAGTCGGCCTCGGCGATCAGCGGGCAGGGGTCCTCGGCATGACGCAGGAGGACGATGCAGGCGTGATAGCGCGCCGTCCACGGCTTGGGTAGGTCGTGCAAGGCGGCGATGAGCCGGCGGTTGTTGTCGGCATCGCTGGCGTTCGGCCCGGCGTAGCGCGCCGAATAGAGGCCAGGGGCGCCGTGCAGGGCATCGACGACGAGACCGGAGTCATCGGCCAGCGCCGGCAGACCGCTGCGGCGACTGGCGTGCCGAGCCTTGAGCAGGGCATTCTCGATGAAAGTGGCGCCGGTCTCCTCGACGCCGTCGATGGCGAAGGCATCCTGCCCGACAACGTCCACCGCCTGCGCCGCCAGGAGCTCGCGCAACTCACGCAGCTTGCCGGCATTGCTGCTCGCCAGGACGATGCGCTCAAGCATGGCGCGTCACCCGATAGATGGCGACTTCACCGAAGAGATTCGGCCAGGCGCGCATCAGCGGACTGCTCGCCTGCTCGCCATTGACTGCGTGGCGGTCGAGGATGTGCAGGTGATGCTCGGCGCACAGCGTATCGAAGTCGGCAAAAGTGCAGAGATGGATGTTGGGGGTGTCGTACCAGTGATAGGGCAAGGCCTCGGACATCGGCATACGGCCGCGCAGGGCCAGATAGAGGCGCGTCTTCCAGTAGGCGAAATTGGGGAAAGTGATGATCGCCTCGCGCCCCACCCGCAGCATATCGAGGAGCAGGCGATCGGGCGCCGCCACCACCTGCAGGGCCATGGTCATCACCACGGTGTCGAAGCGGTCGTCGCCAAAGAGGGCGAGTCCGGCGTCGAGGTCATGTTCGATGACATTGACGCCACGCGCGACGCAGCGCCGGATACGCTCGGCGTCGATCTCGACACCATAGCCGCGCACCCCCTGCCGCTGAGCGAGATGGGCGAGCAGATCACCCTCGCCGCAACCGAGGTCGAGAACACGCGCGTCCGGGGCGATCCAGCGCTCTGCCAGCATCAGGTCGAGCCGCATCTCACACCTCCACGCGCTGCAAAAAAGCCGCGAGCACGGCGAGATAACGCGGCACCGGCAACAAAAACGAGTCATGGCCCTGCGGCGCATCGATCTCGGCATAGCTGACCGGCTTGTCGGTGGCGACGAGGGCAGCGACGATCTCGCGCGAGCGCGCCGGCGAAAAGCGCCAGTCGGTGCTGAAGGCGATGACCAGAAACCGGCAACGCGCGCGCGCCAGCGCCTGCTCGAGGCTGTCACCATGGTCACGCGCCGGATCGAAATAGTCGAGCGCGCGCGTCATCAGCAGATAGGTGTTGGCGTCGAAATAGCGTGAGAAGGCCTCACCCTGATAGCGCAGATAGCTCTCCACCTGAAACTCGGCGTCGAAACCGTAGTGAAAGTGCCCGGACTTGAGATCGCGACCGAACTTCGCTTTCATCGCGTCATCGGAGAGGTAGGTGATGTGTCCGACCATGCGCGCCAGAATGAGGCCGCGGCGCGGATAGGTGTCGTGGTCGTAGAAGCGGCCGGCATGAAAGTCGGGGTCGGAGAGGATGGCCTGACGCGCGACCTCGTTGAACGCGATGTTCTGCGCCGACAGCTTGGGCGCGCAGGCGATGAGCACAGTGTGCGCGACCCGTTCCGGAAAATCGATGGCCCACTGCAGGGCCTGCATGCCGCCGAGACTGCCGCCGATGACCGCCGCCCAGCGCGCGATGCCGAGGCGATCGGCGAGGCGCGCCTGCGCCTTGACCCAGTCCTTGACCGTCATCATCGGAAAAGACGGGCCGTAGACCTGGCCGGTCTCGGGATTGAAGGAGGCCGGTCCGGTCGAACCATGACAGCCACCGAGATTGTTGAGCGCAACGACGAAGAAGCGGCGCGTGTCGATAGGCTTGCCCGGTCCGATGCAGACGTCCCACCAACCTGCTTTGTTGTCCTCGGCGCTGTGAAAACCGGCGGCGTGGTGATGCCCGGACAAGGCATGGCAGACGAGTATGGCATTGCTGGCGGTGGCGTTGAGCTCGCCATAGGTCTCGTAGACGAGATCATAGGCACTGAGCACACGCTGACACTCGAGCGCCAGAGGCTCGACGAAGTGCGCCGTCTGCGGCACCACCAGGCCCACCGAGTCCGCCGCGAAACTCCGCGTCATGGAACCCATCCCTTCAGCCAAAGCCAGCAGTCTAACCTGTGCGTCCGTCCATCGCTAGCCTGAATAGCGCGCTCACTCAGCCGCTGCAAGACCGAGCAGATCGATCGCCGCCTGCACCAGAACCTGCTCCTCATCGGTGGGAATGACCCAGACGGCGACACGACTGTCGGTCGCGCTGATCAACCCGGTTCCGTGCAGACGGCCATGTGCCGCTTCATCTTCGCGCACACCGAGATAGGCGAGCTGGCGCATCACCTCATGACGCAGCGCGGCATCATGCTCACCGATGCCGGCGCTGAAGACGATGGCATCGACGCCGCCGAGCAGAGCGATGAGCCCGCCCATCTCCTTGATCAGGCGATGCGTGAAGACTGCGATGGCGAAGGCGGCCTCCGCCGCTGGCGAAGCGCGCAAAGCGCGCATATCAGCGCTGATCCCCGACAAACCGAGCAGACCGCTCTGCCGGTAGAGCAGATCCTGGATGGCGTCATGGCTCAGGCCCTGCTCGAGCAGATAAAGCAGGATCCCGGCGTCGATACTGCCGGTGCGCGTCCCCATGACCAGTCCTTCCAGGGCGGAGAAGCCCATGCTGGTGGCGACGCTGCGACCGCCGCGCACGGCGCAACAGCTGGCACCATTGCCGAGATGCACGAACAGGGCGCGCTCGCTGTGGACCGGATCGAGCTCGCCAAGACGACGGCTGAGATAGGTGTAGGACAGGCCATGAAAGCCATAGCGCGTCACGCCCTGATCACGCCAGTGCGCCGGCAGGGCATAAGCACGCTCGACTTCGGGCAGGTCGGCATGGAAAGCGGTGTCAAACACGGCGATCTGCGGCAGTCCGGGAAACACCTGCCGGGCGCGCTCGATGGCGAGCAGGTTGTGCGGCTGGTGCAGGGGGGCGAGGGGAATGAGCTGGCGCAGATCGGCCAGAACAGCAGCATCGACGCGCACCGGCTGGCGATAGTGCCGACCGCCATGCACGACGCGATGCGCCACCGCCTGCAGCGGCGTACCCCGCCCCTGTGCCCAGCGCGCCAGATGGGTGAGGGCAGCGGCAAAGGCGGCATCGGCGTCACCGTCGAGATCGCGCTCTTCATCGAGCCCCTCGCCGTGCACGAGGAGGCGTGGCCGCCCCTGCGGCTGCAAGCCTTCGAGCACGCCTTGCAGGCGCGGATGCTGGCGATCCGTGACTTCGTAGAGGCAGAACTTGAGACTGGAAGAGCCGGCATTGAGGGCGAGTAAGGTCATGGCCGCTCACCCGCGCGAAGCCCAGCTGAGGCCGGCAGCGGCGACCAGACGCGCCAGGGCGGCTGAAGCCAGTCGCTCGTTGCTGCCGTCGGAACGACTGGTCAGGATGATCGGGATACGCGCCCCCAGGACGAGGCCCGAGGCGCTGGCGCCGGCGAGATACTCGAGCTGCTTGGCCAGCATATTGCCGGCTTCGAGATCGGGCACGAGCAGGATGTCGGCGCGTCCGGCCACCTGCGAATCGATGTGCTTGATCGCCACCGCCTTCGGCGAGATGGCGTTGTCAAAAGCCAGCGGCCCATCGAGGAGCCCCCCCTGGATCTGCCGCCGATCGGCCATCTTGCACAGGGCAGCGGCATCCAGCGTCGCCTGCATGATCGGATTGATGGTTTCGACGGCGGCGAGAATGGCTACCTTGGGCTGCTCGACGCCGAGGACATGCGCGAAATCGATGGCGTTCTGCACGATGTCGGCCTTTTCCAGCAGGGAGGGCCGGATGTTGAGGGCAGCATCGGTGATCAGCAGCGGCTTGCCATACATCGGCACATCGAAATGAAAGACGTGCGACATGCGTCGTCCGGTGCGCAGACGCGGTTCGGCGAGGATGGCGTGCATGAGCTCGTCGGTATGCAGGCTGCCTTTCATGATCGCCGCCACCTCACCGGCGGCAGCCATCTGCGCCGCCTTCTCGGCAGCGGCGTGACTGTGTGCGACCGCGATCACCTCGACATCGCTGAGATCGAGCCCCTGCTCGGCGGCGACGGCGCGGATGCGCGCCTCGGGACCGATGAGCACAGCCTGCAGGATGCCGGCGCGCGCCGCTTCGAGAGCGCCTTGCAAGGACTCGCTGTCGCAGGGTTGCACGACGGCACAGCGCAGTACCGGCTGTCCGGCACCGCGTGCGATCAGCTCGCGCAGGCGCGCCTCCGGATCAAAGACCGTCAGTTGCGGCGTTTCGACCTGGCCGCTGATGAATTTTTTCTCCGGCGCCAGAATCACCGCCTCGCCGCCGAGTACCAGCTGCCCTTTTTGATTGTATACCTCGGTGCTCAAGGTCAGACGCCGCGTCTCCTCATCGCGCGCCGTCACCGTCGCATGCGCGGTCAAGGTGTCGCCGATGCGCACCGGCTTGGTGAACTTGAAGGACTGCTGCAGATAGATCGTCCCCGGCCCCGGAAAGCGCGTACCGAGCAGGGCCGAAATCATCGATCCGGCCCACATGCCGTGTCCGATGACGGTGCGGAATTGCGTCGTGCGCGCGTACTCGGGATCGAGATGCGCAGGATTGGTGTCACCGGTCACCGCCGCGAAAGCCTCGACGTCCTCACGCTGCAAGGTGCGCACGAGGCTGGCGGTGTCGCCGATCTTGATCTCATCGAAGGTCCTGTTCTGGCTCATGGCCCTGTCCTCTTGTTGAATCTCTTGCCATCCATTAGGCGCCCGGCAAGATGGCGCTTTGATGACTCAGGTCAAGACCCGGCGCCAGCACCCTGTCCTTTTGACGCATTCTTCACAATCGGCGGACACCGCTACACTCAGCGGCCAACAGCACCGCCAGGGTTGGGCTGCTGATCCTTGTTGCGCAAGGGCTTGCTCTATTTCCAAAGCCACGACCGCCAGGCAAGGCGAGGCTCCCAGCCATGCCTGCGCAGCTTCCTCACCCAAGACCTGCATCATACCCGGGGGATATGATCGAGCCTGCTCATGCAGGCACGGCTCTGAGCATCCCGCCCGTTTCATGAATTTATCATGGTGCATGCGCAAAATCTGACGCATGTCAAGTTCCTGCAATATGCGAGGCAGAAGATAAAAGCACGGATCAGCGCGACGAACGCGACCCGCAAACTCCAGGATGGACACCATCCAGATTAAGGATAAGGAGACGATCATGAACACTCTGTTTAGCGACACCTTCAAGGAACAGGCGAAAAAGTTCACCGATCCGCTGCAGGCGATCAACCGCGCCTGGGTGAGCAATCTCGAACGCGTCACCGAATACTCGCTGACCACGGCGCGCAACTACGCCGAACTCGGCCTCAAGCAGCTGCACGCCGCCAGTTCGGTCAAGGATCCGGAGACTTTGTCCTCCTTCCAGAGCCAGCAGACACAGCTGCTCAGCGAGCTCAGCCAGATGCTGCTCAAGGATGCCGAGCGTCTGACCGAGATCGGCAACCAGCTGCGCTCCGATCTGAGCTCGGTCATGGGCCAGGCCTACCAGCAGGCGGCGCAGCCGGCTTCAGCGGCCGAAGCCAAGGCCAGCAAGGCGACGGCGAAGGCCTGAAGTCATGAACGAGCCGACGAACCAGGCCCAGGCCACCGCCAGCGGTAGTCTGTGGGCAGAGATGATGAGCACGCTGGCGGGCGGGGTACTCGGCATGCAGGATCATCCGGTACGTTGGCCCCTGCTGTTCGAGACCCTCGATGGTTACCGGCAGTTGTTCGAAAAGAACTACAGCCAGCAGCCGGGGACGCTGCTCGACCAGCAGATGGCTTTCTGGCAGCAGCATCAGGCCCTGTGGCAGAACCTGATGCTGCGCATGGCCGGCAAGGACGTTCCCGAGCTGGTGCAGGCGAGCAAGGGGGACCGGCGTTTCGAGGCCAGCGACTGGCACGAGAATCCCTGGTTCAGCTATCTGCAGCAGACCTATCTGCTCATCAGCCGCAGCGTCATGCAGGCGGTCGATGCCGCCTCCGGCCTCGACGATAAAGCCCTGCAGCGTTTGCGCTTCATGACGCGGCAATGGTTGAGCGCGATGGCGCCGAGCAACTTTCTCTGGAGCAATCCGGAGATGTTGCGGCTGACCGCCGAGAGCGGTGGCCAGAACCTCCTGCGCGGCCTGCAACAGCTCGTCGAAGATCTGCAGAACAGCGCCGAGTCGCTGAACATCACCATGACCGACCGCAGCGCCTTCCGGGTCGGGGAAAATCTCGCCACGACGCCCGGCAAGGTGGTCTTTCGCAATGAACTGATCGAGCTGATCCAGTACGCACCGCGTACCTCGGAGGTCTACGCCCGTCCCCTGCTCATCGTGCCGCCCTGGATCAACAAGTTCTATGTCCTCGATCTCAGCGAGAAGCAGTCGCTGGCGCGCTGGATCTGTGAGCAGGGGCATACCGTCTTCATGATCTCCTGGGTCAACCCCGGGCGGGCCCTACACGACAAGGGCATCGAGGACTATATGCAGCAGGGCCTGCTCGCCGCCCTCGACGCGATCCGCGCACAGACCGGCGTCGCCGACGCCAATGTCCTCGGCTACTGCGCCGGCGGCATCCTGCTCAGCATCACCCTGGCCTGGCTGGCGGCGCGTGGCGAGGCCGGGCGCATCGCTTCGGCGACACAGCTGGCGACCCTCGCCGACTTCAGCGACAGCGGCGACATCGGTGTCTTCATCGATGAGACCCTGCTCGGCGCGCTGGAGGGCGAACTCGATCGCCAGGGTGTGCTCGACGGACGCATGCTGGCGGTGACCTTCAGCATACTGCGCGAGAATGACCTGTACTGGAACTACTACATCCAGAACTACCTCAAGGGCGAGCGGCCGGTGCCTTTCGACATGCTGTACTGGAACACCGACAGCACCAACGTGCCGGCACGGGTGCACAAGTTCTTTTTGCGCCGGCTCTACACCGAGGACAGGTTGCGCCAGCCCGGTGCCCTGCAGATCGCCGGTCAAAGCATCGACCTGCGCCAGGTAAAGACGCCAGCGTTCATCTATGCCAGTCTGCAGGATCACATCGCCAAGTGGCCGGGTTGCTACGCCAGCACCCAGCTCTACAGCGGCCCGGTTGAGTTCGTGCTCGGCGAATCGGGACATGTCGCCGGTGTGCTCAATGCTCCTGGCGGTCGCTATGGCCACTATCGACACCATCAGTTGCCGAGTTCATCGGCTGACTGGTTCGCCGCCGCGCAGTACCACGCCGGCGCGAGCTGGTGGCTGCCCTGGGCAGAGTGGCTGGCCGGCCATGCTGGCGACAAGGTGGCGGCGCGTGCGCCGCTGCAGGATCTCGGTGACGCTCCCGGTTCCTATGTGCGCGTCAGCGCTGCCGAGGCCCTGCGCTGATCAGGGCTTGAGGCTGCGACGAATGCTCGCCAGTTCTTCCGACTGGCGGGCAAGTTCGGCGATGCGCGCATCGACCGCCATCATCTTCTCGCTGTCAGCGCTCTGCGCCTTCATGCGCGTCAGCTGCTCCATCATCTGCTGGACGCGTGCGCGGTACTGCATGGTCTGCTGCATCAATGGCCCCAGTGAGGATTTGCACCACTGCTCCGACTGTTGCGCCGCCTTCAGATAGAGTTGGCCGGCGGCGTGGGCGATGCTGGCGAAAAAGCGGTCGGCGGCCTTTTGTGCGCCGATCATGTTGCTGATGCGGGAACGATACGGCGCTGACTGCACTTCCATCTGCTGCAGTTCGAGCAGAAGGGCATCGAGGCCGAGGCGGGGATAATCGAGCAGATCCTCCTGGGCTTCCTGGGCATAGCGCTGATAGAGTTTGAACACCATGCCATCCATGCTCACGGCATCTTCGCGCAATCGCATCAGATCGCTGCGCAAGGCGGCGAAGAACTGTCCCACCGCCTGCGCCAGGCCACTGCCGAGAACACCGCTCTGCGCTTGCTGGCGCGCCGCCGTCAGATGCTCGGCGAGCTGCTCCGCCGTCACCACCTGACGTAGTTTCGGCAACTGTGTCTCCATCAGCTTGCGTGCCGACTGCAGGACGGCGAGGCGACGGTTGTAGGCCTGTTGCTCACCCTGCACGGTGCGCGTCAGGGCGACCAGTTCATAGTCGCGCTGGTGATCCGGCTGTGCCAGGAGCTCGCGTTCATCATGCAGCTGCTGGCGACGGTCGCTCAACGCCTGGACGCTGCTTTCGACCATCTGCACCAGCTCGAGCACCACACTTTGCTGCAGGATCTGCTGCTTGTGCGCGATCACCGACTGCGCCAGCACCTGCTCGAGTTCAGCGAGATGGCTGCGTTGCAGAAGCTCGACGTCATTCATCAGATGCGCCTTCACCGCCGTGCGCGCCGACAGCGGCAGGACGTGCTGCATCGGAATCTGCAGCTGCTGCGCCGTCAGCCGCACCTGGCGGGTGACATGCGCTTCGATATCGGCGGCATCCTCGTCCTCATCCCAGAGCATGTCGATCTTGTTGAGTACGCCATAGAGAGCAGCGCCATGGCGCTGCACGATCTCGCGCACGTGCTCGTTCCAGATCATGTGGTCGGTGGCGGTCAAGCCGGTGTCCGCCGACAGGACGAAGAGGACGGCGTGAGCGTCAGGCAGGAGACTCAAGGTCAGTTCCGGCTCGGAGCCGAGGGCGTTGAGGCCCGGGGTGTCGATGATCGACAGCCCCTGCCGCAACAGCGGGTGATCGATATTGATCAGGGCATGCCGCCAGGCCGGTATCTGGACCTTGCCGCTCTCCTGCCCGACTTCCAGGTATTCGACCTGAAATCCGAGATCGGCGGCCTCCTCGCGGCTGACCGCGATGGTCTTGGCGACCTCCTGAAAGGCCTTGCGCATGGCGCTGGCGTCATCGAGATTGATGCTCAGGTGCACCCAGTGCTCGAGCTGCTGCTTGTACTCGCTGAGGCTCATCGCCTCCTTGCGCGTCTGGATGGGCAACAGCTTGATATAGGCGCTGGTGACGCTGCCGTCATAGTAGAGCTCGGTCGGACACATGGTGGTGCGACCGATGCGCGTCGGCAGCAGACGCTGCTTATAATGGCGGCTGAGCAGGGCGTTGATCATCTCCGACTTGCCGCGCGAGAACTCACCGACGAAGGCGAGCAGGATGCGGTCATTCTTGACCGTATGCAGAGCCTGACTGAGACGGCCGTCGAGCTCGATGCTGTTGAGGCCGTAAGCATTGAGCCAGCGACGATAGCGTGTCCCGTCCTGGATCACTTCATGCTTCCAGCGCGTATAAGCTTGCACGCGCTGGGAGAGATCTTCTTTAGCACTTTTAGCACTGCTCATCTCGCCGCCTCATTCCCTCACTGCTCGGCCACCGGGCCGAGATCCTGTAATTCCGCCGGCCATGCGCCGATACGGTCCAGAGCGAAGCGTTTGCGCCGCGAACTGAGACCGCTGAGCAGCCTGACCTCGCTTTGACGCACGGCAAAAGCGTTCGCCAGAAAAGCCTGACACGCCGCATTGGCACGCCCATCCACCGCCGGAGCGGCGATGCGCAGGCGCACAGCATCACCGTAAAGGCCGGCAAAAGCGCTGACCTTGGCGCCCGGCTGGACATGACAGAGCAACTCCAGCCCGTCCCCAAGTCGCCGCCAGGGCGGCACTAGACCCCCACCACGGCAGCGATCACAGCGAAGCCATGCGCCAGCAGGATCTCGGCGATCTGCAGGCCGAGAAAGACCAGGATGATGGAAAAATCCAGTCCCCCCATGGGCGGCAACAGACGCCGCGCCGGCGCACACAAAGGATCGGTGATCTCCTGAGCCAAGGCATACAGCGGGTGATAGCCCCCAGCCGCCACCACCCAGGACATGATGACCAGGAGGAAGAGCGCGCCCTTGTAAAAATAGAGCAACTGCGAGGCCAGGGCAAAGATGACGAGCACCAGAAGCTGCAGCGCATTGAGCGACTCACCCTGGACGATGCCGAGGCTGAAGCTGACTTCGGCGAGCTGGATGAGGATGATGAGCAGCAAGGAAGCGAGGTCGACGCGCCCGGTCGCCGGCAGGATCTGACGCAGGGGCTGCAGCAGATGGTGCGTCAGGCGCTCGACCTGTTGCGCCACCGGATTGTAGAAATCGGCACGCAGAAATTGCAGCAAAAAGCGCAACCAGAGCAAGGTGAGAACGGCGAAGACCAGGCTGGAGACGAGCAGATGCATGATTTGTTGACCCGCGCTCATCGTGCCGACTCCTGCAACTGCCGCCCCAGTTCACCGGCGCGCTGATGCGCCGCCGCCAGGGCCTGCTCGAAACAGGCCATGAGGCCGCCCTGCTCGAGAACGCTGATCGCCGCCTGCGTGGTGCCACCCGGCGAGGTGACGCGCTGCCGCAGCTCCTCGACACCGACGTCGGCGGTCACCGCCATCTGCGCGGCGCCGAGCGCCGTCTGCAGGGTGAGGGCGCGCGCCGTACGGGCGTCGAGGCCAAGCGCCTCACCGGCGCGCTGCATGGCCTGCATGACGAGAAAAAAATAGGCCGGTCCGGAACCGGAGACGGCGGTGACGGCGTCGATCAGGGCCTCATCCTCGACGCGCAGGGCGAGGCCGACAGCGGCGAGGATCTGCTGTGCCTGCTGACGCTGTGGCGCCGTCACCGCGGCGCTGCAGTAATAGCCGGTCGCCGCCGCCTGCACCAGGGCCGGGGTATTGGGCATGGCACGCACGATCGGCCAGTCGCCACCACCGAGCAGCTGGCTGATGCCCGCGACCGTGGCCCCCGCAACGATGGAGAGGAGGAGAGGGCGGCGCGCGCGCAGCAACTCAAGCTGCGGCGCCAGCACGCTCGCCAGCATCTGCGGCTTCACCGCCAACACCACGATATCGGCGGTACGCAGCATCTCGGCATTGTCCGTGGTGGTCCGGCAGCCGCGCTGCGCGTGCGCAGCCAGCGCCGGCTCGAGCGGATCGGACAGAAACAGCGACGTCGGCACCTGGCCGCGCGCCAGCAGACCTCCGACCAGGGCACTGGCCATGTTACCGGCACCGAGAAATCCTATGCACTCGCTCATCACACCCTCGATACTATGCCTTGCTGCCACCATCATAACAGGAAGCTCATGCCTTGCGCGGACCGAACAGGGCGCTGCCGATGCGTACCCAGTTGGCACCGGCGGCGATGGCCGCCTCGAGGTCGTCGGACATACCCATCGACAGGGTATCAAGAGCATGTCCGCAATGCACCAGTTCAGCCTGCGCCGCAGCGAGGCGACGAAAGGCGTCGTCATCACCGGGCGCCGGCAAGGCCATCAGGCCGCGTAACTGCAGGCGCGGCAGGGCGGCGACGGCAGCGGCGAGCTCTGGCAGCGCGGCGACACTGCAACCCGACTTGCTCGCCTCGGCGCTGATATTGACCTGCAGGCAGACCTGCAGGGGCGGCAGATCCTCACCGCGCTGATCGGACAGACGCTGCGCCAGGATCAGGCGATCGAGCGAGTGCACCCAGCTGAAATGCTCCGCCACCCAGGCTGTCTTGTTGCGCTGCAGGGGGCCGATGAAGTGCCAGACGAGCTCACTCAGATCGCTGAGCTCCTGCTGTTTGGCGAGCGCCTCCTGAACGTAGTTCTCGCCGAAGTGGCGTTGCCCGAGGGTGTAGAGGGCGCGCAGGCTGTCGACCGGCTGATGCTTGCTCACCGCCAGCAGGTGCACGTCCTCAGGGCGTCGGCCGGCGGCGTGCACGGCGGCGAGAATACGCTGCTGCAGGCGGGCCTGACGCTCCGCCAGCGGGGTGTCGTTCACAATTTCATCCTCCTGCTGCCCCGGGTGGCATCGACTGCTATATTCTAGGAGCGCCCGATCATCGACAAGAGGTCCTCATGGATATCACCGAGCTGCTCGCCTTCAGTGCCAAAAATGGTGCCTCCGACCTGCATCTGTCCGCCGGGCTGCCGCCGATGATCCGCGTCGACGGCGATGTGCGGCGCATCAATCTGCCGGCGATGGAGCACAAGGAAGTCCACCGTCTGATCTATGACATCATGAACGACAAACAGCGTAAGGACTACGAGGAGTTTCTGGAAACCGACTTTTCCTTCGAAGTGCCGGGGGTGGCGCGCTTCCGTGTCAACGCCTTCAACCACAACCGCGGCGCCGGCGGCGTCTTTCGTACCATTCCCTCGAAGGTCCTGTCGATGGAGGAACTCGGCATGGGCAAGGTCTTTCAGGACATCTCCGACTATCCACGTGGCCTGGTGCTGGTCACCGGTCCGACCGGCTCGGGCAAGTCGACGACCCTGGCGGCCATGCTCGACTACATCAACAGCTCGCGCTATGAGCATATCCTGACCATCGAGGATCCGATCGAATTCGTCCACGAATCGAAAAAGTGCCTGGTCAATCAGCGCGAGGTGCATCGCGATACCCTGGGCTTCGCCGAGGCCCTGCGCTCGGCCTTGCGTGAAGACCCGGACATCGTCCTGGTCGGCGAAATGCGCGACCTCGAGACCATCCGCCTGGCCCTCACCGCCGCCGAAACCGGCCATCTCGTCTTCGGCACCCTGCACACGACCTCGGCCGCCAAGACCATCGACCGTGTCGTCGACGTCTTTCCGGCGGAAGAAAAGGAGATGGTGCGCGCCATGCTCTCGGAATCCTTGCAGGCGGTGGTGTCACAGACCCTGCTGAAAAAGAATGGCGGCGGCCGCGTCGCCGCGCACGAGATCATGATCGGCACACCGGCCATCCGCAACCTCATCCGTGAGAACAAGGTGGCGCAGATGTACTCGGCCATCCAGACCGGCGCCGGCTATGGCATGCAGACCCTCGACCAATGCCTGCGCAACCTCGTGCAAAAAGGTCTGGTGGCGATCAATGTGGCGCGCGACTACGCCAAAAACCCCGATTCGCTGTAAGGAGCGGCCGCGACGATGGAATTCGAAGATTTGCTGAAGATCATGGTGCAGAAGGGTGGCTCCGACATGTTCATCACCGCCGGTGTGCCACCCTCGATCAAGGTCAACGGCCAGGTGGTGCCGATCACCAAGTCGCCGCTGACGCCGGACATGACGCGTGAAGTCGTCCTCGGCGTCATGACCGAAGCGCAGCGCAAGGAATTCGCACAGTTCAAAGAATGCAACTTCGCCATCTCGGCACGCGGCATCGGCCGCTTCCGCGTCAGCGCCTACTATCAGCGCAATATGGTCGGCATGGTCCTGCGCCGCATCGAGACGCGTATCCCCGGCGTCGATGAATTGAAACTGCCGGAGATCATCAAGGAACTGGCGATGAGCAAGCGCGGCATCGTCATCTTCGTCGGCGCCACCGGCACCGGCAAATCGACCTCGCTGGCAGCGATGATCGGCCACCGCAATCAGAACTCACGCGGTCACATCATCACCATCGAGGATCCGATCGAGTTCATCCATCAGCACGCCAACTGCATCGTCACCCAGCGCGAGGTCGGCATCGACACCGACAATTTCGAAGTGGCGCTGAAGAACACCCTGCGCCAGGCGCCCGACGTCATCCTGATCGGCGAGATCCGTACGCGCGAGGTCATGGACTACGCCATCGCCTTCGCCGAGACCGGCCATCTCGTCCTCGCCACCTTGCACGCCAACAATGCCAACCAGGCTCTCGATCGCATCATCCATTTCTTTCCTGCCGACCGCCATCAGCAGTTGTTCATGGATCTCTCCCTCAATCTGCGCGGTCTCGTCGCCCAGCAGCTGATTCCGACGCCGGATGGCAAGTCGCGGCGCGCCTGTATCGAAGTGCTGCTGAACACACCGCTGATCGCCGATCATGTGCGCAAGGGCGAGATCCATCTGATCAAAGAGGTCATGAAGAAATCGCGTGAACTCGGCATGCAGACCTTCGACCAGGCGCTGTATACGCTCTACTCGGCCGGCGAGATCACCTACGAGGATGCGCTCAAGCACGCCGATGCGCCGAACGATCTGCGCCTGATGATCAAGCTCGGCTCGGAGACCGATGCGCGCTTTCTCGATCAGGCGACGCGCGGCCTGACCCTGCAGTCAGCCGACTGAAATACCTGGCTGCGCGTGCTATGATGGCGCTTTCCTCATGGACGCAGCGCTACGATGTCTGATGTTCCGCTTGGCTCGGCGCTACCGGTCGACGTCGTGGTGGTCAACTACAATGCCGGTGACCTGCTCACCGTCTGTGTCCGCTCGGCCCTGCAGGCGGGCGCCGCGCAGGTCATCGTCGTCGACAATGCTTCGCATGATGACAGTCTGACGACGCTCGCCCGTTGCCTGCCGGAAGCGGCGCTGGTGGTGCATCGCCAGGCCAGCAATCTCGGTTTCGCACGGGCTTGTAACGTCGGTGCCGGCGCGGCGAGCCAGCCCTATGTGCTCTTCCTCAATCCTGACTGCGTCATCGCCGCCGACGCCCTGACCGCCCTGCTCGATGTGCTGGTGACACGCCCGCAAAGTGGTATGGTGGGAGGACTGCTGCTCAATCCCGATGGCAGTGAACAGGCCGGCGGCCGGCGCCTTTTTCCGACCCCGCGGCGTTCCTTCGCGCGCGCCTTCGGCATGTTCAGGCTGCACCGCTGGTTCCCGCACACCTTTCCCGATTTTCTTCTGCACCAGCAAGCCCTGCCGGCGCAGCCGGTCAGCGTCGAGGCCATCTCCGGTGCCTGCATGTTGGTGCGCCGGCAGCAGCTGCTCGATCTCGGCGCCTGGGATGAGGCCTATTTCCTGCACTGCGAGGATCTCGATCTGTGCATGCGCTATTGGCGCGCCCATCTCGAAGTCATCTTCGTGCCACAGGCGCGCATCCTGCACCACAAGGGCAGCTGCAGTCAGTCGCATCGTCTGCGCGTCGAGTGGTATAAGCATCGCGGCATGTTGCGCTTTTATCGCAAGTTTTTCCGGCCGCAGCAGAATGATGGCAAGATGGCCTTGATCACCGCCGGTGTCTGGATCCGCTTCGTCCTCGTCGGTCTGCGCCTGGGATTGAGCGCACGCGGCCGGCCACGATGAACGAGCTCCTCCTGCTCGGTGCGCGCAGCCTGGTCGCCGATGCCCTGTGCGAGCACCTGCAGGCGCAGGGTCGGCCGTTTCTGGCGGCGAGCCGCCAGGCGGCGTCCTTGTCACCGAGCTGGATCGTGCCCGGTCAGGCAGCGATCCACTGCCATACAGCGATCAGCCTGCTCTATCTGCCGGCATTGCTGCCCTATCTCGACTGGCTGCAGGCCAGCGCCTGTCGTCGCCTGGTCGCTCTGTCTTCGACCAGCCGTTTCAGCAAGCTCGCTTCTTCGGTGCGCGAGGAGCGTGCCACCGCTCAGGCCCTGGGAGAGGCCGAGGCGGCTCTTCTCACCTGGGCAGAGAAGGCTGGCATCGACTGCGTCATCCTGCGCCCCACCCTCATCTACGGGCGTGGCCGCGATCACAATCTCTCGACCATCCTGCGCTTCGCCGCGCGCACACACTGCGTCCTGCTGCCCCTCGGTGCCGGCGGCCGGCGCCAACCCATCCACGCCGATGACGTCGCCACCGCCTGCTTACGCGCCCTCGATGCTGCGTTACCAGGACGCCACGCCTATGATCTGCCGGGCGGCGAGACCCTGAGCTACGCCGCCATGTTGACGCGTCTGCTCGATCTGCTCGACGAGCGCGTACAGCGCCTCCATCTACCCACCGGCCTCCTCGCTCTCGGCCTGCGCCTGCTCGCGCACCTGCCAGGTTTTTCGCACCTGACGCCGGCGATGGCCGAACGCCTGCGCGAGGATCTGGTCTTCGATGCGCAGGCGGCGATCGACGCTTTCGGCTACGAACCGCGCCCCTTCACGCCGCAGGTAAGCGACCTGCCCTCAGGCCTCGGTCAGCGACGTCATCGCTGACCGGCAGGCGCCGCCGTCGATCCACAGCTGCGCGACGCGTCCGCGCAGGGACTGTCCCCAGTAGAGGGTATTGCGTCCGGCCGAGTGCCAATGCCTGGCATCGACCGGCCAGTCCACCGCCTCATCGATGGCGACGATATCGGCGACGGCGCCGACGGCGAGACCGCGCGCCTCCTGGGCGAGGATGCGGCGCGGCGCCAGGGCGAGGGCGTCGATCAGACGCGCCCGCGTGAGATCACCGGCGGCGACCAGACGCAGACCGAGAGGCAGGACGGTCTGCAAGGTCGACATACCCGGCAAGGTGGCCGCGAAGGGCGCCTGCTTGGCACTGCTATGCAGGGGTTGATGGTCGGAACAGATGGCGTCGATGACGCCGCTTGCGACCCCTTCGAGCAGGGCGCGACGGTCGCTCTCGGCACGCAGGGGCGGGCGCACATGCGCAAAAGCATTGAACCCATCGATGGCTGCGTCGGTCAGATGCAGCTGATGCATGGCGACGTCACCACTCACCGGCAGGCCTTGTGACTTGGCCCAGCGCAACAGCTGCACGCTGCCGGCGGTCGACAGCTGGCCGAAATGAGCGCGCACCCCGGTCTGTTCGACGAGCAGCAGCTGCGTCGCCATGGCGACCGTCTCGGCGCTGTTCGGAACACCCGGCAAACCCAGACGGCTGGCCATGAAGCCATCGTGGACACAGCCTTGCGCCAGGGCCGCATCCTCGGGGCTGAAGAAGACGGTGAGGCCGGAACCAGCGGCAAACTGCAGGCAGCGCAGCCAGGTCTCGTGACTGGCCATGGGGCGGCGCGCCTGGCTGACGGCGATACAACCGGCGCGTTTGAGGGCCGCCATATTGGCCAGGGTACGCCCTTCCAGGCCCTGGGTGAGGGCGCCCAGGGGCAGAACACGTACCGCGCCCGCGCGTATCGCCTTTTCATGGATCAAATGGGCGATGGCGGCGCTGTCGATGACCGGCTGCGTGTCAGCGGGCAGGACCACCTGCGCGTAACCCGCTGCTGCTGCCGCCGCCGTCTCACTGGCGATATCGCCATGCTCACGCGGCCCAGGCTCGCGCAGACGCGCCGCCAGATCCGTGAAGGCCGGCCACAATGTCCAGCGACTGACGTCGATACGGGCGACGTCCGGTGCTGCGACGCCGAGCGTCGCGATGCGCCCGGCGCGCACCTCGATATCGAGCATCTGCTCTTCGCCCGCGCCGGTGAGGACGCGACCACCGCACAGCCATACACTGCTCATCCTGCCTCCTTCTGCCCCTGCAGGGTCATCGACAGCACCGCCATACGCACGGCGATGCCGTAGCTGACCTGCTGCAATAGTACCGAACGCTCACCGTCGGCGAGTTCACCGGCGATCTCGACACCACGGTTGATCGGCCCCGGATGCATGACCAGGGCACCCGGCCGCGCCAGCTGCATGCGCTCCTCGGTCAGGCCATAGAGCTGAAAGAACTCCTGCGCTGAAGGCAGGAGGGCCGAAGCCATACGCTCGTTCTGAATGCGCAGGGCGATGACCACATCGACGTCACGCAAGCCTTCTTCGAGGCGGGTGAAGACCTTGACACCGAGCTCCTCGATACCCGTCGGCATCAGGGTATGCGGCCCGATGACATGGATGGCGCGCGCCCCCAGGGTCTGCAGGGCATGGATGTTGGAACGCGCCACGCGTGAATGCCGGATATCACCGACGATGGCCACACACAGCTCGCTGAATGGGCCGGCATGACGGCGCAAGGTGAGCATGTCGAGCATGGCCTGGGTGGGATGGGCGTGCTGGCCATCTCCGGCATTGATCACCGCGACACGCGGCGTCACCTGCTCGGCGATGTAGTGCGCCGCCCCGGACAGGTTGTGGCGGACGACGAAGATGTCTGGATCCATCGCCTCGAGATTCCACAGCATGTCACGCAGGGTCTCGCCCTTGCTGGTCGAGGAGGTGGAGATGTCGATATTGACGACGTCGGCGCTGAGCTTCTTGGCCGCCACCTCGAAGGTGGTGCGCGTGCGCGTGCTCGCCTCGAAAAAGAGATTCATCACCGTGCAGCCGGCCAGCCGTGGTTCGCGGCGCATACCGCCGTCGGGCAGCAAAAAGCTCTCGGCGGTGTCGAGGATCTCGGTGAGCAGTTCGCATGACAGCCCCTCGGTACTGAGAAAATGACGCAGACGGCCGGCAGCGCTGAGCTGCAAGCGGCTGGCCTGGTGGCGATGCGAGACGTGCATGGAAGGCTCCTGATGCGGCGATGCCCGCCATTCTAGCAGCCTGATGCAGCCTTGGATTGGCCAGGGCGGAACTTTGCCACTACACTGGACGCGGGCCTAGCCACCGCCACGGGAATCTGCTCATGTCGTATCGCGCCGGCGTCGTCATCCTCGCCTGCCTCACCAGCTCCCTGTCAGCCTGGAGTCTGCCGGCCGGCGCCATCAGCGTCGCCCTCGAGCTCGGCCGCACCCCCGACTTCGTCAGCAACAGTGACTGGAATCAGCAAGTCCTCACCGCCGGTGCCGCACACGCCCTGAGTCAGCCGGTAACCAATACGACGCAAGACACCCTGAGCATGGGCGCTGCCGTCGGCTATGGCCTCACCCACGTCGGTCCCATCGACCTCGCCCTTGAGCTCGGCTACCGCGACCTCGGCCAGCAGACACAGGCGACACGCTGGCAAAGCGGCACCCACGAGACCCTGAGCAATCGCCTGCGTTACGGTCGCCTCGATCTCGGCTATGAGTGGCCACTATGGCCACAGACCATGAGCCTGCTGGCGCGTACGGGTGTCGCGGCGATCACCGATCGCAGCGAGTACAACAGCAGCATTGCCAATGACAGCCCTTTCAGTGCCAGCGAACGCGCTACCCGCCCCTATCTCGCCGCCGGCGTCGCCTTTGGTGGCGCGATGGCGCAGCTGCAACTCCTCCTCGAGCACATCGGTCTGCCGCAGACCACCGCCACCCCCCTGGCCGGCGGCACGGTGGCGATGCGCTCGGCCGTCAACGTCATCACCTTGGCCGGCATGCTCGCTTTCTGAGGGTGATCTTGATTTTGCTCTTGCTCTTCACAACGGTGGCGCCGCCACCAGACTGCGCAGATAACTCGCCAGCATGATGGCCGCTGCCTCGGCGTCGAGACCGGCACGGCTGGCGCCCTGCTCACGGCGTTGCCAGAGCGCCTCCTCCGAGCTCAGCCGCTCATCCCAGGGATAGACCGGCAGGGCATAGCGGTGTGCCACCCGCCGCGCAAACTTGCGCGCCCGCTGTGTCATCGCCGACTCCTGACCATCCATGTGCACGGGAATGCCGACGACGATGGCCTGTGGCTGCCATAGCGTCACCAGACGGTCGAGCTGCGGCCACTGCGGTATGCCTTCGCTGGCGGCGACCGTCGCGACCGGTTCGGCGCTGAGCAGGAGGCGCTGGCCGTGTGCGACGCCGATGCGGCGGGTGCCGAAGTCGAGGCCGAAAAAGGTCGTCTCAGGCATGCCCGACCTCAGGCCCGAGCAGGCGCAGGTCGATGCCCATGCTCGTCGCCGCCGCCTGCCAGCGTTCTTCCATCGGCACCTGAAACAGGATGCGCTCATCGGCCGGACAGCTCAGCCAGGCGTTGTTCGCCATCTCCTGTTCGAGCTGACCCGGTCCCCAGCCGGCATAGCCTAAGGCGACGAGATAATCATCCGGACCCTGGCCGAGGCCGATCGCCTGCAGGATGTCGCGGGAACTGGTGAGAAACAGATCGCGGCCGACGTCCTTGCTCACCGTCCAGTCTCCCGGCTGGCGATGCAGGACGAAGCCGACGTGCTGCGCCACCGGACCGCCGAGCAGGACCTTGGCGTCGGGATGACGCAAAGGCGCGAGCAGCTGCAGCTGCACCTCGGCGAGCAGTTCCTTGAGGCTGATGGCGCTCGGCCGGTTGATGACCAGACCGATGGCGCCATCGCCGTCGTGGTGTATGAGATAGGTCAGGGACTGGGCAAAGTGCGGGTCAGCCAGGCCCGGCATGGCGATCAGGAACTGATGACTGAAGTTGGCTTCGTCGATCATCACCATCCTCCGTAGACGACTCTCATCCTAGCATGTCCAGCACCGTCCATCACTCGCCGCTGGAGCTGAGATGATCGCTGTACTTCCAGGTGCGGATGATCTGCAGGATGTCGGTATCGCGGCGTATGGCCGGCGGAAAGGGCAGAAAGGGCGCTGCCCGCCAGACGCTGCGCTCGGCAGCGGCATCGAGCAGGGCCGATCCGGAGCGATGCAGGAGGACGATGCGCTCGACTCGACCGTCGCGCTGCAGCGCCACCAGCAGACGCACCTCGCCCTGCAGATGGCGGGCGCGCGCGGCGGCGGGATAGTCTTCATTGCCGACCATCTCGACCTTGCGACGAAAGGCATCGATATAGAGGGCATCGCGATCGTAACGCGTCGACACCGTCGAAACTGACCGTATGCGCGGCCGTTTCGCATAGGCCTGACGGCGTTCCGCCAGCCGCGCCTCGAGTGAGGCGATTTGCGCCGCGCTGGCGTCAGAACCCGGCGTCTCGGCGCTCGTCGTCGTCGCCGCAGCGCCGCGCTGTCCCTGCAACAACGCCTGGTCGCCACGGCTGTGCACGATGTGGCGGGCATCGTTGGCATCCTGTGGCTGCGCCGCCGCCATCGTCGTCTGGATGCTCGCCGCATGAAAGACGGCCTGCTCCGGCGTGCTCTGCAGCATGGCCTGACGGAGCGTGCCACTGCCTTGCTGATCGGCTTGGGCGAGGTAGTCGGCGTGGCGCGGCCGCGCTTCGCTGCGATGCTGCACCAGGGTCACCTCCATGACCTGCACCGTCGGCGCATGCGGCATGGTGAAGCCGACGCCGAGGAGAATGACGGCGTGCAGGAGGGCCGCCAGCACGAGAGTGAAGGCCAAGCGATCGCCGGAGGAGACCTGCGCCGCCATCATCGCACCTCAGCGAGCCGCATGCGTCGCCTCCAGGGAAGCGATGAGGCGCGCCGCGATGCCGACCGCCTGCACCGCCTCGATCTCGCGCACACAGGTCGGGCTGGTGACATTGATCTCGGTGAGATAATCGCCGATGACGTCGAGACCGACGAAACGCAGGCCGCGCTGGCGCAAGGACTCTCCGACCTGCGCGCAGATCCAGCGATCGCGCTCGCTCAGCGCCTGAACGACGCCATGGCCGCCGGCGGCGAGGTTGGCACGCGTCGCATCCTCACCCGGCAGGCGCGCCAGGGCATAGGGAATGGGCTCGCCGTCGATCATGAGGATGCGCTTGTCGCCGGCGGCGATCGCCGCCAGGTAGCGCTGCGCCATGATCGGCTGCGCGCCGTCAGCGCTGAGCAGCTCGAAGGCACTGGCCAGGTTCATGCCATCGCGACCGATACGCAGGATGCCCTGTCCGCCCATGCCATCGAGAGGCTTCAGGATGATGTCCTCCTGATCGCCGTGAAAAGAGCGCAGTGCCTCGAGATCGGCGGTGATCAGGGTGGGCGCGCAGCATTGCGGGAAATGCGTGATGAAGAACTTCTCATTGCAGTCGCGCAGGGACTGCGGCCGGTTGATCACCTGCACGCCAGCGCGCTCGGCGAGCTCAAGCGCATAGGTCATGTAGATGTAGGCCATGTCGAAGGGCGGATCCTTGCGCATGAGGATGGCATCCATGCCATCGAGATCGACCAGCGTCGCCGCCTGCCGCACAAAGCCATGGGCCGCCTGATGATCGCGGCGCAAGGGCTGGACGCGGGCGCGCACGCGCCCATCGCGCACAAAGAGGTCAGACGCCGCAAAGATGAAAAGCTCATGCCCGCGCAGATCCGCCGCCTCGAGCAGAGCGAGGCTGGTGTCTTTCTTCGGCTGCAGGCTCTCCCAGGGATCGAGCAGCATGGCGATACGCATGATCGTCTCCTCAATCGACGCCGTAGCGTTGCCGGTAGGCGCGTATGGCGGCGAGAGGCTCATCGCTGTCCGGACGCTGCTCGAGATACTGGATGAGCTGGTCGAGGCGGACGATGGCGCGTACTGGAATGGCAAACTCGCGCTCCACCTCCTGCAGGGCTGAGAGCTCGCCCTGACCACGCTCCTGGCGGTCGAGGGCGACCAGCACCCCGGCCGGACGCGCACCGGCGGCGGCGATGAGGGCGAGAACCTCGCGCACCGCCGTCCCCGCCGTGATGACGTCATCGATGATGAGGGCGCTGCCGACGAGAGGAGCACCGACCAGCTGGCCGCCTTCCCCATGATCCTTCGCCTCCTTGCGATTGAAGCACCAGGGCAGATCACGCCCATGGCGCTCAAACAGCTGCACCGCCGTCGCCGCTACCAGCGGGATACCCTTGTAAGCCGGTCCGAACAGGATGTCCGGCTGCAGACCGCTGTCGACCAGGGCGGCGGCATAGAAGCGCGCCAGACGGGCGAGCGCCTGACCATCGTTGAAGAGGGCGGCATTGAAGAAATAGGGGCTCTGCCGGCCCGACTTGAGGGTAAAGCTGCCGAAACGCAGGACGCCTCTTTGCAAGGCGAACTCGATAAACTCGCGCTGATACTCTTTCATGCTGACTCCCGGCAAGCGAGCCCCGATCATAGCCTGTTGCGTGGCGGGTGCCTATATCGTGCGAATCGTCGATAATGAGCGCTTCCTCTCCATCGTGGATCGCCACCTTCATGCTGACCGTCGTTTCGAGCAATCTCAATGGCGTGCGTTCCGCCGCCAGCAAGGGCTTTTTTGATTGGCTGCACCAGGAGGTATGCCCTGACTTCGTCGCCGTGCAGGAGCTCAAGGCGCAAGCTGCCCAGGTCGAGCCCGCCTTCGCCCGCAGCGGCGATCTGCAGGGCTACTTCCACTATGCCGAGAAAAAAGGCTACTCCGGCGTCGGCCTGTACACGCGTTTCACCCCGAGCGCGGTCATCTATGGCCTCGGCAACGACGAGTTCGACGCCGAAGGGCGCTGGGTGGAGACGCGCTTCGACCAGCCCGGCCGCAAGCTCTCGCTGATCAGCTGCTATTTCCCCAGCGGCTCGAGCGGCGCCGAGCGGCAGGCGGCAAAATACCGCTTTCTCGCGCACATCTACCCGCACCTCAGCCGCCTGCGTGAAGAGCGCGAATTCATCCTGCTCGGCGATGTCAACATCGCGCATCGCGAGATCGACCTGAAAAACTGGCGCGGCAACCTCAACAACAGCGGTTTCCTGCCCGACGAACGCGCCTGGCTGGATCGCCTGTTCGGTGAGCTGGCCCTCGTCGATGTCTATCGTCATCTCCACCCGCAGGCCGAAGGCGAAGCCTACACCTGGTGGAGTCAGCGTGGTCAGGCGCGCGCCAAGAATGTCGGCTGGCGCATCGATTATCAGATCGCCACCCCGGCACTGGCGGCGCTGGCGCGTTCGGCCAAGGTCTATCAAGAGCCACGGTTCAGCGATCATGCGCCGCTGCTGGTGCATTATGCCCTCGATCTGGCCTTGGCCGACGCCGCTGCGCAGGGTTACACTGCGCCCCTCGATGTATGACCGGAAGCTGCGCATGGCCCGCCCCAGTGCTGAACAGATCGCCGCCTGGCGTCAGGATATCTCCATCCACGCTCGCATCGGCGGGCAGCAGCTCGATCTGGTCAGTACCTGGGGGCTGTTCTCGCCCGAGGCGGTCGACGATGGCTCGCGCCTGCTCCTCGAACACGTCGATGCGACCTCATGCCGCGACATCCTCGATCTCGGCTGCGGCTATGGTGTGCTCGGCCTGACCCTGGCATTACGCGCCCCGCAGGCGCAAGTGCTGCTGGTGGACAAGGATTTCGTCGCCATCGAGTACGCACGCCGCAACATCGCGCGTTTGCAGCTGACTCAGGCAGAGGCCCTGCTCAGCAACGGCCTGCAGCACATTCCCGCCGACCGCCGTTTCGATCTCGTCGTCTGCAATCTCCCCGCCAAAGCCAGCAAGGAACAGCACTATCTGTTTCTCGTCGACGTCTTCGAACGCCTGCGTCCCGGTGGTGAGTTCGTCGTCGTCAGCATCAACGGCCTACGCGAATTCATGGCGCGCACCTTGACCGAAGTCTTCGGTCAGGCCGAAAAGCGCAAGCAGGGCGCGACCTATACCATCAGTGCGGCGCGCAAGCCCGACTGATCGCGCGCCCTCCGGCAACAGCACACGCAAAATAGCCCTGAAAGGCGCATGCTGTCGGGGATAGGCAGAAACAAAAACATCCAACTGAGCAGTGTTGGGCGTCGATGAAGAGTGGTCTGCCAGCATCCATCGCCGACATGGCTGAGATTGAAGCAGTCGCTGAACGCCTTCGTGAGGCCTGGGACCTGGGCTCGAATCCGATTCCCGACCTGATCGACGTGCTGGAAACCAACGGGATCCGCGTGTTCATGATCGAGGCGGATGCCGAGAACAAGTTTGACGGGCTCGCAGCCTGCGTCAATGATATGCCCATCGTGGTCGTTGGCCGTCATTGGCCAGGAGATCGACAGCGCTTCACGCTGGCTCATGAACTGGGACATCTCATGCTCCAGGGCCGTCTTACGGACGGGACGGTATTGATGAAGAGAAGGCCTGCAAGCGCTTTGCTGGAGCGTTTCTGCTTCCGTCTGTTTCCGTACGACAGGAGTTGGGCGAACATCGCAACGCCATAGAGACCCGGGAACTGAGCTTACTCAAGGATGCGTTGGGCTGTCGATGAACGCGATCTTGTACGGCGCTCGTGACCTGGGCATCATTGCACCCAGCTACCGTGAAGAGCAGGCTAAACTGTTCCGCGACAAGGGTTGGTACTGGAAGGAACCGGGGAAGGCCTACCCCGCCGAGAAGGCACACATCTTTGAGCAACTGGTCTTTCATGCACTGGCTGAGGGCTACCTCGGCGAGCCAAAAGCTGCGGAGCTCATGAACATGTCCCTGCTGCAGTTCCGTCGTATCCGCTCGATGGAGTGCAGTGATGCTGCTGATCATCCGTGATGCCAACCTCGTGGAGGACATTGAAGTCGGTGAGCTGGTAGCGCCCATGCTCAGCCTGGATTACCAGTTTGCTGTCCCTGATGTTTTGTATCACGAAGAAATGGAAGATCAGTACGCACACTGGCTGGACATGGGCTTGCAGACTCGCACCTTGTCATCGAAGGGTGTTGAACGTGTGCGGTCGCTGGCTCGTACCTACGCCAGGACTGGCAGAAACACCCTGTTTGCTCTGGCATTGGCAGAGATCGACAATGTCCACTGCTCATTGGAAACGCTGCCCTGAGACAGGCAGCCGAAGCTGAACGGCTTGTGGTCCGGGATATCATCGGACTGATTACCGAGATGGTGCGTGAGCAACGTATTACGGTTGCAGTAGCCAGGGCAGCGCTGCAAAAGATGAATGCCCGAGACAGATGGCTGCCTTGGGATGAGGCAGATCAGGCGCTTGTGACCTTTGAATTGGCGTAATGAACACGACACGAAGGATTGGAATCCGTATGGCGAATGGCGATAGCAGCAAAAATAGCAATGGCGGCAACCTCGGCTTTGAAGCAGAGATGTTCAAGGCAGCCGACAAGCTCCGGGGCAACATGGAGCCCTCCGATTACAAACACGTTGCCCTCGGGCTTATTTTTCTCAAATACATCTCGGATGCCTTTGAAGCCAAGCACAAAGCGTTGCTGGCAGAGGATGCACTGGCCGCTGAGGACAAGGACGACTACCTCGCGGAGAACGTGTTCTGGGTGCCCAGGGAAGCGCGCTGGTCACACCTGCAAGCCCATGCCAAGCTGCCCACCATCGGTACGTTGATCGACGATGCCATGCGAGCCATCGAGAAGGACAACGAGACACTTAAAGGTGTGCTGCCCAAAGACTATGCCCGCCCTGCCTTGAACAAGGTCATGCTGGGTGAACTGATCGATCTGATCTCCGGCATTGCGCTCAATGAGGAAGGTAGCCGCTCCAAGGACATTCTGGGGCGCGTGTACGAATACTTTCTCGGTCAGTTCGCCGGTGCTGAAGGCAAGCGCGGTGGCGAGTTCTATACCCCGCGATCCGTTGTGCGTGTACTGGTCGAGATGCTTGAGCCCTACTCTGGGCGTGTCTATGACCCCTGCTGCGGCTCGGGCGGAATGTTTGTGCAGTCAGAAAAGTTTGTGCAGGAACACGGTGGCCGTATCGCCGACATCGCCATCTATGGACAGGAATCGAACTACACCACCTGGCGGCTGGCCAAGATGAATCTGGCTGTGCGCGGCATCGACTCGGATATTCGCTGGAACAATGAGGGCAGTTTCCATAAGGATGAACTGCGCGACCTCAAGGCAGATTACATCCTGGCAAATCCTCCCTTCAACATCTCTGACTGGGGCGGTGACCGTTTGCGTGAGGATGTGCGCTGGAAGTTTGGGGCGCCACCTATAGGCAATGCCAACTACGCCTGGCTGCAACACATTTTCCATCATCTTGCTCCCAACGGCACTGCCGGCGTTGTCCTGGCCAACGGATCCATGAGTTCCAACCAGTCTGGTGAAGGTGACATCCGCAAGGCCATGATCGAAGCCGATGCGGTGGATTGCATGGTGGCTCTCCCCGGGCAGCTCTTCTACTCCACACAGATTCCTGCTTGCCTCTGGTTCCTGGCTCGCAACAAGAACCCCGGCAAGGGCCTGCGAGACCGGCGCGGCCAGATCCTGTTCATCGATGCCAGAAAACTCGGTGTGCTGGTGGATCGCACCCGACGCGAGCTCACCGATGAAGAGGTCAAGAAGATCGCCGACACCTACCATGCCTGGCGAGGCGAACCCAAGGCTGGCGAGTACGCCGATGTGGCAGGATTCTGTAAGTCTGCGTCCTTGGAAGACATTCGCAAGCACGGTCATGTGCTGACCCCAGGGCGCTATGTCGGTGCAGCAGCACAGGAAGATGACGGTGAACCGTTTGAAGAGAAGATGCTTAGGCTCTCAGCGCTCTGGCGGGAACAACGTACTCAAGCCGCCGAGCTGGATGTAGCGATTGAGGCAAATCTGAAGCATCTTGGCTTTTGAGAAGCGACCATGAGCAAAGAAAAACTCAATATCCAGAATTTTGATAAAGCCATTACCCGCCTGGAAGAAGGCCTCTCTGTCTATCAAATGGATCCGGCCAACACGCTGATACGTGATGGCTTGATTCAGCGCTTTGAGTTCACCTATGAAATCAGCCACAAGATCTTGAAGCGTTACCTGGAGTTTGTATCCGCTACGCCAGAGCAATACGACAGCATGTCTTTTCAGGACTTGATTCGCTCGGGCAACGAGCAAGGGCTTTTACTGGGTGATTGGTCCAACTGGAAACGCTATCGCGACATGCGCTCCAAAACCAGTCATACCTACGATGAAGAGGTTGCGCTCGAAGTCGTGTCCGCCATACCTGATTTTCTAAATGAAGCACGTTATTTTCGTGATCAACTGAATGGCCGCCTGCGATGACGAAAACAGCACCGCTCATCGACATCCGCGAAGATCATTGGGACATCGTGCAGGGCATCTTGCAAAAGCATGTACCTCAGTATGAGGTCTGGGCCTTTGGCTCACGTGCCAAATGGACCGCCAAACAATACTCAGACCTTGATCTGGCCATTATCACCGACAAACCCCTGTCGCTGGATATCAGCGCCAGCCTCAGTGATGACTTCTCTGAATCCGATCTACCCTACAAGGTCGACATTGTCGATTGGGCGACGACCAGTGAATCATTCAGGAAGATTATTGAGCAGGATAAGGTGGTGGTGCAAACGAGGAAACCCAGATTGGGTGTGGCGAATTGTTGGCCTATCGTTAGACTTGAAGATGTAACAACAAAGCTAGGTGACGGCATTCACGGCACTCCCGAATATGATGATTCAGGTGACTACTATTTTGTTAATGGAAACAATCTAAGAAACGGAAGGATTTGTGTCGATGACAAAACGCGAAGGGTGAACTTCGCTGAATATGAAAAACATATGAGGATTCTCAATCAACGCACAATTCTTGTCTCAATAAATGGAACTATTGGTAATGTTGCCGTATATTCTGGCGAGAAAATAGTACTTGGTAAAAGTGCCTGCTATTTTAATGTGAGGGATAGTGTTAGTTTACATTTCGTTCGTTATGTAATCTCCGGAAACATTTTTCAAAACTATATTCAAACACTGGCTACAGGCTCTACGATTAAGAATGTATCGTTAAAACTGATGCGAGATTTTTCCTTTTTTCTGCCACCCATCGAAGAACAACGCGCCATCGCCCACATCCTAGGTACTCTGGACGACAAGATCGAACTCAACCGCAAGCAGAACGAAACCTTGGAGGCCATGGCGCGCGCTTTGTTCAAGGCATGGTTTGTAAACTTCGAGCCGGTAAGAGCCAAAATGGAAGGCCGCTGGCAACGAGGTCAGTCCCTGCCCGGCCTGCCCGCGCACCTCTATGATCTCTTTTCTGACAGGCTTGTGGATTCGGAGTTGGGGGAGATTCCGGAGGGGTGGGAAAGTGTACCGGCAAGCAGACTCGTCAAGTTCAATCCTTCCGAACCCTTGCGAATGGGGACGGAAGCTCCGTACATTGAGATGGCTGCTTTGCCAACATCTGGAAGCTGGCCTGAGCCGCCGGTTTTGCGACCGTTTAGTAGTGGCATGCGTTTTCGCAACGGCGATACCTTGCTGGCTCGCATCACACCCTGTTTGGAAAATGGGAAGACGGCCTTCGTCCAGTGCTTGCCGGATAACACAGTGGGTTGGGGTTCCACAGAGTACATCGTGATGCGCCCCCATCTTCCTGTGCCGCAGGAGTTTGGGTACTTGCTGGCACGCGATGCTGTCTTTCGGGAGCAAGCCATCCGGAGCATGACCGGCACTTCTGGTCGCCAACGTGTTCAGGCTGACTCAGTGGCCGCATTCAAGATCGCAGCCCCTTCTAACAAAGCTGTGTGGGATGCATTCTCGAGTATTGTCACGCCCGCATTCATGAGCATTAAGGCCAACGCGGAGGCAATCGCAACTCTCACCCAACTGCGTGACACCCTGCTGCCTAAACTTATCTCCGGTGAGTTACGTGTTTCGGAGGTTGAGTCTTTTATCAAGGAACGAGGTTTGTGACTATGGAAAAGTTGATTATTTTTGACTCCGATTGGGGAGGTATCGATGTACGGATTGAGGGTGAGACCGTCTGGTTATCACAAGCGCAAATGGCTGATCTGTTTGGCACCTCATCTGACAATATCAGTTTGCACCTCAAAAACATCTACAATGACCAGGAACTTCAGGATGAGGCAACTACCGAGGATTTCTCGGTAGTTCGTCAAGAGGGGATGCGTCAGGTACAGCGCAAGCTCAAACACTATAACCTGGATGCCATCATTTCTGTAGGCTATCGGGTCAATTCCACCCAAGCCACCCGTTTTCGCCAATGGGCAACAAGAGTTTTGCGTGAGCATTTGATTCATGGGTACTCGCTGGACCGCGTACGATTTGAGCAGAATGCAGCGGAGTTGGAAGCTGCTCTGGCACTGGTTAAAAAGGCTGCGGCGGGGCAGGCACTGACCTCTGAGCAAGGGCGGGGTCTGGTGGATGTGATTGCCCGCTATACCCAGACCTTTCTCTGGCTGCAACGCTATGACGAAGGTCTGCTGAGCGAACCCGTGGGCCATCCCGGAGGAGAATTGCCAACTCTGGGGGAGGCTCGTTGGGGAATTGCCCAGCTCAAGGCGGATCTGATGGCGCGCGGTGAAGCCACGGAGTTGTTCGGCCAGGAGCGTGGCGATGCTTTTGCCGCCCTGCTTGGCAATCTGCAACAAACAATATTTGGCGAACCTGCTTATCCCAGCGTCGAATCCAAGGCGGCGCACCTGCTGTACTTTGTCATCAAGAATCATCCATTTTCCGATGGCAACAAGCGCAGCGGCGCATTTTTATTTGTCGATTTTCTGGCACGCAATGGACGGCTGATACACAGAGGGACCCCCATCATCAACGATATTGGGCTTGCAGCACTTGCGCTTCTCGTCGCTGAGTCGGATCCAAACTCGAAAGACATCATGATTCGCCTGATTGAAAACATGCTGGTACTACCCACCAAGGGAGAGCCTTAATGGCATTTTTGTCAGAGGCCGAGGTCGAAGGGGCGTTGCTGGAACAGATGCGAGCGCTGGGCTACCAGATCGAACGCGAGGAAGATATCGGTCCCGATGGACACCGACCGGAGCGCGAGAGTCATGACGAGGTCATGCTCAGGAAACGGTTCGAGGACGCCGTAGCACGCCTGAACCCGGGCCTGCCACTTGCGGCACGTCAGGATGCTGTGCGGCGCGTGATGCAATCGGAACTGCCATCGTTGCTTGAAGAGAACCGCCGCCTCCATAAGCTGATCACGGAATGCGTGGACGTCGAGTACTACGCGGACGACGGCACGCTGACGGCGAGCAAGGTCACGCTCATCGCCTTCGAGCATCCAGAGGAAAACGATTGGTTGGCGGTGAGCCAGTTCGTAGTGATCAACGGCCAGAATAACCGGCGTCCCGATGTGGTGGTGTTCGTCAACGGCCTACCTCTTGGTGTGATTGAGCTAAAAGCCCCGGGCAGTGCGGGTGCGCATCTGCTGGGCGCGTTCAACCAGTTACAGACCTACAAGAAGCAGATTCCGGCATTGTTCAACACCAATGCGCTGCTGGTCACCTCCGACGGTATAACTGCCCGGGTGGGTTCACTGTCAGCCAATCTTGAACGCTTCATGCCTTGGCGCACCACCGACGGCAAGGACGTTGCGCCCAAAGGTGCGCCAGAACTTTCAACATTGATCGAGGGCCTGTTCGAACACCGCCGCCTGCTGGATCTGCTCCGTCATTTCACGGTCTTTGGTGAAACCGCTTCAGGCTTGGCGAAGATCATCGCAGGCTACCATCAATTCCATGCCGTACAACACGCGGTGGCCTCCACCATTCGTGCATCAACCCCTGTTCAGGGTATCACCGAAGATCCCATTGGCTATGGCCTGCGCAGTGTCCAGACTCAGCGTCAAGGCGACCAACGCGCAGGTGTCATCTGGCACACCCAGGGATCCGGCAAAAGCCTGCTGATGGCGTTCTACGCTGGGCAGCTCGTCAAACATCCCCTGATGGCCAACCCAACACTGGTGGTGCTGACAGACAGAAACGATCTCGACGATCAGCTCTTCTCGACGTTTTCCATGTGCCGCGATCTGATCCGACAGACGCCGGTGCAGGCGGAGAGCCGCGAAGATCTGCAGAAGCTCTTGAACCGGGCATCGGGCGGTGTGATTTTTACAACCTTGCAGAAGTTTGGCGAGATTGCTGAGCCACTCACCACACGACGCAACGTGGTCGTCATCGCGGATGAAGCCCATCGCAGTCAGTACGGGTTCAAGGCCAAGGTGGACGCAAAGACCGGCGAAATTTCCTATGGTTTCGCCAAGTACATGCGCGACGCCCTGCCGAACGCCTCCTTCATCGGTTTTACCGGCACGCCTATCGAAGCGGACGACGTCAACACCCCGGCCGTGTTCGGCAACTACATCGACGTCTACGACATCAGCCGTGCCGTCGAGGACGGTGCGACCGTACCGATCTATTACGAGTCGCGACTGGCGCGCATTGAACTCGACGAGGAAGAAAAGTCAAAGATTGACGCCGAGGTTGATGATCTTACCGAAGAGGACTCTGAGGCTGACCAGGAGCGATTCAAAAAGAAATGGTCAACGGTTGAAGCCCTGGTCGGTAGCGATCACCGCTTGGCACTGGTCGCCAAGGACATGGTCACTCACTTTGAGGATCGGGTGGCAGCCCTCGATGGCAAAGCGATGGTGGTGTGCATGAGCCGTCGTATAGGCGTGAGACTCTACGACGAGATCATCAAGCTGCGTCCAGACTGGCACTGCACCGATGACAATGCAGGCTCGGTCAAGATCGTGATGACAGGGGCAGCGAGTGATCCACAAGAATGGCAGCAACACATCGGCAATAAAGCACGGCGTGATCTGCTGGCCAAGCGCGCTCGCGACCCTCAAGACCCGCTCAAGCTGGTGATCGTGCGGGATATGTGGCTGACTGGGTTTGACGCGCCCTGCATGCACACGATGTACATTGACAAGCCCATGCAAGGTCACGGACTGATGCAGGCCATTGCTCGTGTGAACCGGGTATTCCGCGACAAACCAGCCGGGCTGATCGTTGACTACATCGGGATTGCGCAAAACCTCAAATCAGCCCTGAAGCAGTATTCGAAGAATGACCAGGAAAACACAGGTGTCGAGGAAGCACAGGCCATTGCAGCATTAATGGAAAAATACGAGGTCGTGCGGGACATGTACCATGGCTTCGACTACACCTCTGCAATAACTGGGACACCGCAAGAGCGACTAACCATGATGGCGGGGGCCATTGAATGGATTCTCGATCTGCAACAGCGGCTGGCTGCGCAGGAGAATACCAAGGAGGGCAAAAAAAACGCCCATCGCCGATACCAGGATGCAGTCCTGGCGCTATCTGTGGCATTTGCCTTGGCGGCCGCTTCCGACGAAGCGCGCAAGATTCGTGAGGAGGTCGGCTTCTTCCAAGCCATCCGTGCCGCATTGGTCAAGAGCAGCACCGGCTCTGGAGCAACCCAGCAAGAACGTGAACTGGCCATCCAGCAGATCGTCAGCCGCGCAGTGGTCTCAACTGAAATCGTGGACATCCTGACCGCTGCAGGCATCAAGAGCCCGGACATATCCATCCTCTCCGACGAATTTCTTGCCGAAGTTCAGCAGATGGAAAGGAAGAACCTTGCCATGGAGGCCTTGCGCAAGCTGATCAACGACGGTATTCGCTCACGCAGCAAAGCCAACGTGGTGCAAACCAAAGCCTTCTCGGAACGTCTGGAAGACGCTGTGGCGCGTTACCACGCCAATGCGATCACCACGGCCGAGGTGCTGCAGGAACTGATTCAACTGGCAAAGGATATCCGTGCTGCCCGGCAACGTGGTGAAGAGTCCGGACTGTCAGACGAAGAGATCGCCTTCTACGATGCCCTGGCTGAGAACGAAAGTGCCGTGCAGGTGATGGGTGATGACAAGTTGCGGGTCATTGCCCATGAATTGCTGATGAGCCTGCGAGAAAATGTCACGGTGGACTGGGCGCACCGCGACTCTGCTCGGGCGCGTATGCGGGTTCTCGTGAAGCGCATTTTACGCAAGTACGGCTACCCGCCTGACCTTCAGGATGCGGCCGTACAAACGGTACTGCAGCAGGCTGAGGCATTGTCAGCAGAGTGGTCATAAGACGGGGACGGTGGCACTCGCAGAATAGCCCTGAACCCTGAAGGGCGCATACTGTGGGGATTAGCAGAAACAAAACCGCCCAACAGAGAAGTGTTGGGCGTCAATGAATGGTGGTGGAATCACCACCTGAAATCCAACTCATTACCTCAACAGATGAGGAAGCCTATCACCACCTCGTCGTGGATGCCGTCAGGGGGAGAGGGCGAGCACTCCATTAGGTGAGCTCGCTATCCTCGCTCCAGGCTTCCTTGTCAACATTCCAAATGTCATCCTTGTGACGATGCAGCCACGCCTGCGCTGCCGTCTCGTCGAGCACATAGGCGCTCACCTCCACGCCCTGATGGTGTTCGGTGACGCTGTGCGCGCGCAACTGCGGATGGTCGAGCAACTGCGCGACGATGGCCTTGCTGGTATGGAAGCGTAGCCGCGGGCGTAGTGCCTGCGTCAGATCAAAACCCGGTGGCCGCTGAAAAGTCTGCGCGGTGAGCTCGACCTGACCCATTCCGGCCAGGGGCAGATGACACAGCGCTTCCTCCGGCAACGCCAGTGCGACGAGATCGAGCTGCCCTTGACTGACGAGCAGACCGAGAGGGCGCAGGCGCCGGGGAATCTCGCCAGAAGCCTGGTGCAGGAGGACTTCGAGATCGTGATAGAGCGCCGTACAGAGAGTGCTCAACACCACTTCGCTCATGCGCGCGCCATGTCTCGGCACCGGCGCGTCGAGCACATGCAGCTTGTTCTCCCAGCCCTGCGCCGGTCTTGGCGTACCGACCGCAGGCAAGGCGAGGTGGGCGCGCGCCATGGCCACCAGCATGCTGTCCTGTGGACTCTGCAGAGCCTGCGGCCAGGAGATTTCCTGCTGCGGCCAGGCATAGCGAAAAGGCATTTTGTCCTGGCTGCAGACGACGGCGCACAAGGGCACCAGATCTTCGTGCAGGATGCGCTGCACGGTGCGCAAACTGGTGACGATGCCGGCAGTCTGCAAACGCATATGCAACTGCCTGGCGGTGAAACCCTGGCCATGCGGAATGCGGCGCAGAATCTCCAGCGCCAGATGCAGGCGCCCTCCTCGCTCATCATGCTCCCGATCTCGGCCCACCCCGTGATCTCCCTAGCTACGGCCTGGCAAGGCCTGTTCAAAATAACGCTCCCAGATGCCGCGTCCATGCACTTCGAAGGCGCGAACTTCAGCGAAGAAATCCTGCCTTTGCTGCGCATCGACCCAGGATACCGGCAGCAAGGGGTCGAATACCACCGCCCGGATCGCCGCATCGCCGAGGCGAAAAGACGCCTCGGCCGCCGCCGCCAGGGACCCATCGGTCGCCTGCAGACGCCAGGCACGCAAGCGCTCACTCTGCTCACGATACTGACGCTGCAGATCGGCCAGGGGCCAGAGCGCCTGCACCTCCGCCGTCGCCACGCTGGCACCGTCGAGGCGCAAACACAGGGCCTCAGACGGTAGCCCAAGGGCGCACAGGCGGGCGCGCAAGACGTCCAGCTCATCCCTGAGGTTGTCCGGACGCACATACAATCCACGCCGCCATTCACGAAATCCGGCGAGTGACAGAGCCCGTCCCATGATGCGCAGCTGTGTGCGATCGCTGCGCCCGAGATCGGCAGTGTAGACCACCCAGTAATCGCCGCCCCAGTCACGCATGCGATTTTCCGCCTGCCGCCAGGCGCCGATCTCCTGCGCCAGATTCACCGCCGCCGACCCCATGCGATAAAATCCGCGCCCGGCGCTCTGCACCAGTTGATCGCGCGCCAGGCGCGCCACGGCGACACGCATGCTGTTCTCGGTCATCGCGAACACCCGTCCGGCGACGATGAGCTCGCGTACCGAACAAGGGCGCGGATGCCGCGCCAGTATGAGGTCGAGGATGAGATTGCGGGCGATGATCACCGTCACGCCACCTACCAGCCAAGCGCCTGCTTTTGCCGTGCGACGAGTCCTTGAATGCCACCTTCCGCGAGCTCGAGCAGACGATCGACCTCACTGCGCTGGTAAGCCTGACCTTCCGCCGTACCTTGAATCTCGATGAAACCACCGTGCTGCGTCATGACCACGTTCATGTCGGTATCGCAGGATGAGTCCTCGGTGTAGTCGAGATCGAGGACGGCCTCGCCGTCGACGATGCCCACCGAGACGGCGGCGACCAGGGCCTTGAGCGGATCCTGCTTGATCTGCTTGCGCTCGAGCATCAGGGTCAGCGCATCGGCCAGCGCCACGCAGGCACCGGTGATCGCGGCCGTACGCGTCCCGCCGTCGGCCTGCAGAACGTCGCAGTCGATGTGCAGGGTATGCTCGCCCAGGCGTTTGAGATCGACGGCGGCGCGCAGGGAACGGCCGATGAGACGTTGGATCTCCTGCGTGCGTCCACTCTGCTTGCCGCGTGCCGCCTCGCGTTCACTGCGCGTATGGGTGGAGCGCGGCAGCATGCCATACTCGGCGGTGATCCAGCCGGAACCACTGCCACGCAGAAACCGCGGCACACTGCTGTCGACACTGGCCGTGCACAGCACTTTTGTCTCACCGAACTCGACCAGCACCGATCCCTCGGCATGACGGGTATAGCGACGAGTCAGTGCGACTTCACGCATCTGATCGAAGGAGCGACCGGAAGGACGCATGCGTTTTACTCCTCAATGAAAGCGCCATTATAGCCGATGTCATGGTTCCTGCCCCGCACCGGCTATGCCATACTGCCTGGGGATTTCAGCCAGGACGCACCATGATCCGCAGCATGACCGCCTTCGCCCGCCAGGACAGCTCCGTCGGCCCGCACAAACTCAGTTGTGAGCTGCGCTCGGTCAATCATCGTCATCTCGAACTGCATCTACGCCTGCCCGATGCCTTACGCGCCCTCGAGCCGAAACTGCGTGCGCAGCTGCGCCAACATCTGCAGCGCGGCAAGGTCGAGCTCTGGGTACACGAGACGCAGGAACGACCAAGCGACCTCGTCCTCGACCGTGAACTCGCCGCCCGCATCATCCAGCTCGCCGCTGACATCGACGCCATGGCGCGCCATACTGCACCGCTGCAAGCGCTCGACGTGCTGCGTTTTCCAGGCATCCTGAACAGCAGCACCAGCACGGTGGCGAAAGAAAGCGTCCTCGCTCTCGTCGCTGCCACCTTGCCCTCTTTCATCGCCGCGCGCGAACGTGAAGGCGAAGCACTGCGGCGCGTTCTGGAAGAGCGTCTGCAAGCCCTCGCTGACCATCTCGCCGGGCTCGCGACAGCCCTGCCACAATTGCTCGCGCAGCAGAGCGAACGCCTGCGCCGCCTGCTCCTTGCAGCCGTGCCGGAAGCGAGCGGCGAGCGTCTGCACGAGGAGCTCGTCCTGCTGGCGCAGCGCAGCGATGTCGCCGAAGAGATGGCGCGCCTGCGCACGCATGGCGACGAGTTCAGGCGCATCCTGGCGCAGGGCGGGGCGGTGGGCCGGCAACTCGATTTTCTCCTGCAGGAGATGAACCGCGAGGCCAATACCCTGGCCGCCAAGTCGGTCGCCGCCGAGCAGACCCTGGTCGCCGTCGATATCAAGCTCATCATCGAGCAACTGCGTGAACAGGTGCAGAATCTCGAGTGAGGGCGCCTGCACCGCCAGCACGCCGCAGGCTATACTGCGGCGAACTGGCCGTCATCGAGACTCCCATGCCTGGATCCTTGTTCATCATCAGCGCCGCCTCCGGTACCGGCAAGACCTCTCTGGTCAAGGCCCTGCGCCGCGATCATCCGACTCTGACCGTGTCGATCTCGCACACGACGCGGGCGCCGCGTCCGGGTGAGCGCGATGGCCACGATTATCATTTTGTCAGTGCCAGCGCCTTCGCCGCCGCCGTCGCTGCCGGCGATTTTCTCGAGCATGCCGAGGTCTTCGGTCACCACTACGGAACAGCACGCGCCAGTGTCACCACCCTGCTCGCCGCCGACCGCGACGTCCTGCTCGAGATCGACTGGCAGGGCGCCGCGCAGATTCGTCAGCTTTACCCACAGGCCGTCGCCATCTTCATTCTGCCACCCACCCTCGCCGCTCTCGCTGAACGTCTGCGTGCACGCGCTCAGGACAGCAGCGCGGTCATCGCCAGGCGCCTGCAGCAGGCACAAGCCGACATGGCGCATTGCACCGACTTCGACTACCTCATCATCAACGACGACTTCGACCAAGCCCTCAGCGATCTGCGCGCCATCACCGCTGCCGCGCGTCTGCGCACACCGCAGCAGAGCCAAAGGCAGGCGGGCTTGCTCCGGGACTTGCTGTCGAACGAGCTCTGAAGTATGATGAAAAGTCCTATTTTTCATTGAGGTAGCCGTCATGGCGCGGGTCACCGTGGAAGACTGTCTGGAAAAACTCGACAATCGCTTCGAGCTGGTGCTGGTGGCGAGTCGACGCGCACGCCAGCTGGCGACCGGCGGCAAGGAATCCCAGCTCTCTTGGGATAATGACAAACCCACCGTCATGGCCTTGCGCGAGATCGCTGAAGGTCTGGTGACGCGCGACGTGCTCTCCGAGCCCGAGCACATCCATCTGCCAGAGCCGGCACCGGCCTTGCTGCTCGATCTCGGCGAGGCGCCCTGATCCTGGGGTGATGCCATGACACCGGGGGCGGCCGAGGCATGGGTCACACGCGGTATCGATGAACTTTGCTCTCGCCTCGACACCTATCTTTCGCAGGCGCAGGTCGAGTCCATCCGTGCCGCCTATTTCTACGCCGAACGCGCCCACTACGGTCAGTTCCGCCGTAACGGCGACCCTTACATCACCCATCCGCTGGCCGTCGCCAATATCCTCTGTGACATGCACATGGACCACCAGAGCATCATGGCGGCCATGCTGCACGACGTCATCGAGGATACCGCCATCGGCAAGACCGAGATCGAAGGCGAATTCGGTCACGAGGTGGCGCAGCTGGTCGATGGTGTCACCAAGCTGACGCAGGTGCAGTTCGGCTCGAAGGCGGAAGCCAAGGCCGAGAACTTCCGCAAGATGATGCTGGCCATGACCCAGGACATCCGGGTCATCCTGGTCAAGCTCGCCGATCGTCTGCACAATATGCGCACCCTCGACGTTCTCTCCCTCGAGAAACGCCGGCGCATCGCCGATGAAACCCTGGAGATCTATGCGCCCATCGCCAATCGCCTGGGCATGAATGAGCTGCGCATGGAGTTCGAGGATCTCGGCTTCGCCGCCCTCTACCCGATGCGTGCGGCGCGCATCGCCAAGGCCGTGCGTTCGGCGCGTGGTCACCGCAAGGAATTGCTCGCCAGCATCAGCCAGGCCCTGAGCGATCGCCTCAGCGGCGAGGGCATCAGTGCCCGCGTCATCGGCCGCGAGAAACACCTGTTCAGCATCTATACCAAGATGCGCGAGAAGCGCAAATCCTTCTCCGAGATCATGGATGTCTACGGCTTTCGCATCGTCACCGACCAGGTCGACACCTGCTACCGCATCCTCGGCCTGGTGCACAATATGTATAAACCGGTGCCGGGCAAGTTCAAGGACTATATCGCCATCCCCAAGGCCAACGGCTACCAGTCCCTGCACACCGTCCTCATCGGTCAGCGCGGCGTGCCCATCGAGATCCAGGTGCGCACCGAAGCCATGGAGGCGATGGCCAAAAATGGCATCGCCGCGCACTGGCTGTACAAGTCGGAAGGCTTCACCAACACGTCGCAATCACGCGCCCATGAGTGGATCAAGTCTCTCCTCGAGATTCAGCGCAACGCCGGCAATTCGCTGGAATTCATCGAACACGTCAAGATCGACCTCTTTCCCGATGAGGTCTACGTCTTTACCCCGAAAGGCCGCATCATGACCCTGGCGCAAGGCGCGACGCCGGTCGACTTCGCCTATTCCGTGCACTCCGACATCGGCGACACCTGCGTCGCAGCGCGTGTCGACAACCGCCTGGCGCCCCTGTCCCTGGCCCTGCAGAGCGGCCAGACGGTGGAGATCGTGACGGCGCCGGGGGCGCGCCCCAATCCTGCCTGGCTCAACTTCGTCGTCACCAGCCGGGCGCGCGCCTGCATCCGTCATTTCCTCAAAGATCAGCAGTCCTCCGAGGCCATCGATCTCGGCCGCCGCCTGCTCGAGCGGGCGCTCTCCGGCCAGGGCGGCACCCTGGCACAGATCGACCCCGAACATCTTGCCTTGGTGCTCAAGGAGATGGCCCTCAGCGATCTCGCCCAGCTCCTGCACGAGATCGGCCTCGGCAATCGTCTGGCGCCGCTGGTGGCGCACCGCCTCACCGGCGGCGAGGATCAACGCCCGGGACCGGGTGGTCGGCGCATCGCCATCCGCGGCACGGAAGGCATGGTGGTGACCTACGCGCGTTGCTGTCGCCCCCTGCCCGGCGACGAGATCATCGGACATATGAGTTCGGGCAAGGGTTTGGTCGTGCATCGCGACAACTGCGGCAATATCGCCGCCGAGCTGCGCGAAAATCCGGAAAAATGCCTGGCTCTCGCCTGGGCAGAAGGACTGGACCGCGAGTTTCAGGTCGATCTGCGCATCGACATCGAGAACCAACGCGGCCTCATGGCCATCCTGGCGACGCAGGTCACCGAAGCCGACGCCAGCATCGAGTCCCTCGCCCTGCATGAGCGCGATGCCCGTCAGGCCGTGGTCAATATGAGCATCCACGTCAAGAATCGCATCCATCTGGCCCGCGTGCTGCGCCGCATCCGTCATCTGCCAGCGGTGAGCAAGGTCGCGCGTGTGCGCGCCTGAACGATCCAGCCCCTCCCTTTTCATCCGACAGCATCAGACCCCCGACGAGGAGAACGACATGAGTCAACGTCAGATCATTGCCAGCGACCAAGCCCCCGCCGCCATCGGCAGTTACTCACAGGCGGTCGCCGTCGGCGACACTGTCTATCTATCTGGCCAGATCGGTCTCGATCCGCACAGCATGAGCCTGGTGCCAGGCATCGAAGCGCAGATTCGCCAGGTCTTCGCCAATCTCAGCGCCGTCTGTGCCGCCGCGGGAGGATGTCTCGATGACATCGTCAAACTCAACGTCTATCTCACCGACCTGAGCCACTTCACCCTGGTCAATGAGATCATGGCCAGCGTCATGCGCCAGCCCTTTCCGGCACGCGCCGCCGTCGGCGTCGCTGCTCTGCCGCGTCAGGCGCTGGTGGAGATGGATGGGATCATGGCGCGGGGGACGGCGGCCTGAGGCCACCGTCCGTGGGGGGATGGCGCCTCAGTTGTTGCTGGCGCCACCGACCTGAACGGCGCTGGTCGCCACTTCGCTCGGCGAAGGCGGCGGCAATTGACCGAGCATCTGCTGTGCCTCGCTGCTGCCCTGATTGGCCGCCAACTGCCACCAGTGGCGCGCCAGATCGGGATCGGCGAGCACGCCTTCACCCTGCTGATAGATCTTGGCCAGCTGCAGCTGTGCGGCGACGACATTCTGGTGCGCCGCCTTTTCCAGCCAGAGGATGCGCAGAGTCGGATTGGCGTGAATACGACCACCACCGGTCTTGTACCAATCGGCCAAAGTCATGGCTGCAGGGCTATAATTCTCGTTCGCCGCCGCCTTGATCAAGCGGAAGGCGCTGTCATCATTGCGAGACAGGCCGCCGAGGCCCTGGCGATAGAGCTGACCGAGATAGAAATAAGCCTCGGGATCATCATGTGTCGCGGCATCCATGAGGTTGTTGGCCGCCGCCTCATAGTCGCCACGCTGATAAGCAGCGATCCCCTCATCGTGCGAACTGCCGAACAAGCCCGCCCAGGAGGACAGACTGAGCGCGGCAAAAAACAAGCCGGCCAGGGGCTTTTTCAGGGTTTTTATCATCATATTATCAGTATCCCCGCGAACTCAAGCGACGCCCGCGCGTCATACACACCCAGTTCCACGAGCATCCCGCTCCAGGAGTCAAGCTGACCCCGACCATCCTTAGACCCAGACCCTGATACCGTGTACAAGCGTGCACTAAGTTGGGCACAAAGAAAGAGAGAGCGCCCGCAACTGATTATATGACGGTTTTTTGTCGACAACAATCACCGTTCGTCGGCACAGCGACGCCTATGGTCGCCTGCCGACGAGGCCCGTTCTGCGTTATCCTTAATCGCGCGTCAACCCCCGTCGTGCAGAACGGCGATATCCTATGCCGTTGCCCGTGGCCCAGGAGCTGCCTATAATGACAGTATTGGGCGATGAGGTGCTATGGTCGCCACGGCAACATCAAAAAATCGGGGGCGCGCCCAGCCTGCCCAAGGCCTTGGCGGCAGCCATCGGCTGAAGGCAGGGGGGGGATGTCCACCTGTCGCGAGAACCCAAGGAGGCGCCACTGTGACGCTCACCGATCTGCGCTATTTCGTCACCCTGGCGCGTTTGCGCCACTTTGGCCGCAGCGCCGAGGCCTGTCACGTCAGTCAGCCGACCCTCTCGGTGGCCCTGCGCAAGCTCGAAAGTGAATGGGGCGTCCGCCTGTTCGAAAGACGCCGCCAGGAACTCCTGCTGAGCGCTGCCGGGGAGCGCCTCCTGGCGGCGGCGGAACGCGTCCTCACAGCTGCCGACGAACTGCAAAGTCTGGTCCTGGAGAACGATGAGCTGGCCCTGCCCCTGCGCCTCGGCTGCATCTTCACCATCGCCCCCTTTCTTCTCCCCAGCCTCGTCGCCAGCTTGCGCACCCGTACCCCCGGCCTCACCCTGATGATCGAGGAGAACTATACGGCTGTCCTCCTCGAGCGCCTGCAGCAAGGCGAGCTCGATGCCATCATCATCGCCGATGCGCAGGAGCGACCTGGCCTGCGCACCCATAGCCTCTACCGTGAGGACTTTTATGCCCTGCTGCCGGGCCAGCACAGCGCCGCTACGCACAGCAGCCTCAGCGCTGCTGACCTCGATGCGGAAGAGATCCTGCTACTCGGCGAAGGGCACTGCCTGCGTGATCAGGTGCTGATCGCCTGCCCCGCCTGGAAAGACGCCGACGCACAACGGCATCTGCCGAGCGGCAGCTCGCTGCAGACCCTGCGCCATATGGTCGCGCTCGGCATGGGGGTCACCCTCGCTCCGGCCACCGCCCTGCCCAGCCTGCTCGCTCAGGATGACGCCCTGGTGGCGCGCCCCCTGCACCCGACGAGTGGCCGGGTGGTCAGTCTCGTCCATCGTCAGCCACCGAGCCGACCGCTCGCCTTGCACAGTCTGCTGGCGCAGTTGCGCGCCCTGCAGCTAGCCGGTACTCACGCTCCATGAGCGACCTGTTCGAGCTCAGCGATCAAGCGGTGCACACACTGCGTGGCGTTGGCCCCACCCTCGCCGCCCGTCTGGCGACCCTGGGTATCGCCAGTATCGCCGATCTGCTGCTGCACCTGCCGCGCACTTATGAGGACCGCCGCCTCCTGCGCAATATCGCCAGCCTCCGTGTCGGTGAGTCGGCGCAGATCGAGGGGGAGGTCGTGGCACAACGTTCCTTGTCCGGCCGTCGCCCCGGCCTCGAACTCATACTGCGCGACGAGGGCGGTGAAATACTGCTGCGTTTCTTCAATATGCGCGCCGGCCGCTCGTATGCCCCGGAACTCGGCGCACGCCTGCGCGTCTATGGTGAGGTGCGCGCCCAGGGGCAGCGACTGACCATGCTGCATCCACAGATCGAGCATGACAGTCGCCTCACCCTGCTCCCCATCTATCCTCTGGTGGAAGGGCTGCGCCAGGGGCATCTACGTGCTCTCATCACCGCCGCCTTGCGCCAGCTCGATGGCGATGACGGACTGCGCATCGCCGACTGGTCCTTGCACGGCGCGCTGCACTATCTGCATCAGCCACCGCCGGAGGCCGACCTCGCCCTGCTCAACCGTACCCGCCATCCCGCGCAGTACCGCCTCATCGTCGAGGAGCTGGCGGCGCAGCAGCTCGCCCTGCTTCGCCACAAGCAGGCGGTGCAGAGCCAGGCCGCCTGGCGCCTGCACGCCGATGAGCCCTTACAGCAGCGTCTGCTGACGACGATGGGCTTCACCTTGACGGCGGCGCAGGCGCGTGTCGTCACCGAGATACTCCATGACCTCGGGCGCGGTCGGGCGCTGCAGAGGCTGGTGCAAGGCGATGTCGGCAGCGGCAAGACCGCTGTCGCTGCCCTCGTCGCGGCACAGGCGCTGCAGGCCGGCTGGCAGGTGGCGTTGATGGCACCCACCGATCTGCTCGCCGAACAGCTCTATGACAAGATGCATCGCTGGCTGACGCCCTTCGGACAGTCCCCCGCCTTTCTGTCCGGGCGTATCACCGGCAAGGCACGCCGACAGCTGCTGGCCGCCCTGGCGCAGGGGGAGCAGGGTCTGGTGGTCGGTACGCACGCCCTCTTTCAGGCGGAGGTCAGCTTCCAGCGCCTCGGCCTGGTGATCATCGATGAGCAGCACCGCTTCGGCGTCGGTCAGCGGCTCGCTTTGCGCGACAAGGCTCCTGCTGGCCATGAGGCGCATCTTCTGGTGATGACCGCCACGCCCATTCCGCGCACCTTGGCGATGAGCTGCTATGGTGACCTCGACTGCAGCGTCATCGACGAACTGCCACCAGGACGGCAGCCGATCACCACCGTCGTCCTGCCACAGGGCCGCCGCGATGAGCTCATGCAACGTTTGCGCACTTCCTGTCGCCAGGGCCGCCAGGCTTACTGGGTGTGCACCCTGATCGAGGCTTCCGACAGCCTGCAGGCGCAGGCCGCCGCAGACTGTCACGCCGAACTGTGTCAGGCCTTGCCGGAACTGCGCATCGGACTCGTCCACGGCCGTCTCAGCGGTGAGCACAAGGCCGAAGTCATGCGCGCCTTCGCCGCTGCCGAGCTCGACCTGCTCGTCGCCACCACGGTCATCGAGGTCGGCGTCGACGTTCCCAACGCCAGCTTGATGATCATCGAAAATCCCGAGCGTCTCGGCCTCGCTCAGCTCCATCAGCTGCGTGGCCGCGTCGGCCGTGGCCAGCAGGACAGCTACTGCGTCCTGCTCTATGGCAGTGAGCTGGGTGCCACCGGACGGCAGCGACTGGCGCTGATGCGACAGAGCCAGGATGGTTTTTTTCTCGCTGAGCAGGATCTGCTTTTACGTGGCCCCGGCGAATTTCTCGGCACCCGCCAGGCTGGCGTCATCGCTCTGCGCATCGCCGATCTGCAACGTGACGCCGAGCTCATGCCCGCCGCCCATACCCTCGCCCAACAATGGCTGCAGCTGCCGGCCTCCGAGCTATCGCGACGCCACCGCCTCTGGCAAGGTGAGCGCGCGCGTTTCGCACGCGCCTGATGGGGCGGGGCGGTATTTCTCTATTTCTTGTCTATACTGAGGCGCACACGGGAGGAAGCTGATGACCTTGCCTTGGCGGGTGAAAAAATTTCTCGATGAACACGCTTATCGCTACGACCTCGCGACCCAAGCCGGCACCGACGCCTTGCGTTTGCAGGTCGTCTATCTCGAGGATGCGCTCGGCACCTTGCAGGTTCTCTTTCCCACCACTCATATGCTGCGTCTGCACAGCCTCGCCGAGTACTTTGGGCGCAATTTCACCGTTATGAGCGCCGCCCACAGCCAGCGCCTCTTTCGTCGCCTCGGTATCCAGCAGCCGAGCGGCGTCCTGCCCATCGCCGATCTGCACACCCTGATCGACGCCAGCGTTCTCGATCACGCCTCTTACCTCATCGATAGCGGTGACCAGGATAGCCTCTTGCGTATCGATCAGGCGGAGCTGATGCGTCTGATCCACGACAGCGACGGCGAGATCGTGCATCTGTGCAGTGCCGTGTCGACCGCTGATGCGTCTGGCGACGATTCCACACAGATCCTGCGCTCGGTCGAGTCGCTGACCTCCCTGCGAATACGTCAACGTCTCGAGGAAACCCTGGAAATCCCGCCCATGCCGGAGACCGCGCGCCAGATCCTGCGCCTGCGCACCGATCCTGAGGCACGCGTCGAAACCCTGGCGGCGGTGATCGAACGCGATCCAGCCCTCAATGCTCAGGTCATCTGCTGGGCCTCATCCCCCTTTTATGGCAACACCGGTGTGCACAGCGTCGAAGACGCCATCATGCGCGTCCTCGGTTTCGACATGGTGCTCAATATGGCCCTCGGCCTGTCGCTCGGACACAGCCTGCATCTGCCCCAGGACGGCCCCTGCGGCCTGGCACCGTACTGGGAACAGGCGGCCCAGACGGCGCAGTCCTCACTGGCCCTGGTGCAGATCATGCCGCGCCAGTTTCGTCTGCACGGCAGCAAGGCCTACCTCTGTGGCCTGCTGAACAATTTTGGCCAGCTGATCAGTGCCCACCTTTTTCCCGGTCACTTCTCCCTGGTCTGCCGCCACATCGAAGCCAATCCCCACCTCGACGTCGAGATGATCGAACGCCTGCTGCTCGGCGTCACTCGCCATCAACTCGCGGCTTGGCTGCTGCAGCACTGGTATATGAGTGCCGACGTGGTGGCGGCACTACGCTACCAGAACTGCCCTGAGCTGGCTGGCGCTCAGGACTTTCTGCCGCGTCTGCTCGGCCTGACACGGCGTCTCATCGAACATCGCCCGGTCAGCGCCGCGCAGCTCGCCGGTTTGCCCCTGGAGCTCGCAGAGGCACAGACCTGTGTCGACGATCTGCTGCGCGAACAGGGCTCCGATCTGCGTGCCATGGCGCGTCAGATGAGCCTCTGAAGACTCAGCGCGAACGCCAGCGCGGACGCAGGCGCGGCGCGATGCCGACCAGCCAGATCAAGGGTGCCAGGTCATGACCCTGCATGGTGATCACGCCTTCCTGCACACCGCGCATAAAGGCCTCCTGGCCACCACGCACGAGCACCTGAAAAGCCAGACGCGGGCTGATGAAATGCAGGCTCAGGGTGGGTTCGGAATGCTGGCCGTAGACGCCTTTCACCTGTTGCTGGGCGGCGGCGAAGTAGTAGGCGTAGCTCTTGCCAGCGGCGATCTGCAGCACGAAACGCCGTTCCCGCAAGCTCTCCTGAAACTCCTTGTCATAGCGCGCCGCTGCCTCCATACGCCGCGCCATGTACCAGAGCAGGGCATGCAGGCGCAGGGTGTCGACCCAGGCGCGCGAACGTGAGGACTCACGCATGCGCGGACTCCTGTGGCAGCAGATCCGGCAACTGCTTTTGCAAAGCCGACTTGTCGGCGGCCTGCGCTGCGGCCTGACCGAGAAGGACGAAGCCGCGCAGCTGACCGGCCGTGTCGTGGAAGAGCAGACGCAGGTCACGACCTTCGCCCTCGACACTCCACACACCGACGCTGTCGGCGGCGACCGGTGCGACGACGACCGGACAGACGCTGGTCTTGACCTGTACCGGCATGGCTGCGTACTGCACCGGTGTCGGTGTGGCGCTGAGCGTCTGCGCCAGGGCACGTGCCTGCGCCATCAGCGGCAGAACGTAAGGCAAGAGCAGACCTTCGACCTCGGCGCAGTCGCCCAGGGCATAGACGTGTTCGGCGGAGGTGCGCAGGTAGCGATCGACGCGGATACCGCGCGCGCAGGCGAGGCCGGCCGCCTGCGCCAGGGCGATGCGCGGACGCAGGCCGATGGCCGAGATGACGACGTCGCTGTCGAGGTGGCTGCCATCACGAAACTCGACGCGTAGGCCGCCCTCGTGTCGATGCGCCGCTACCGCCCAGCCTTCGGCGTGCAGATGCAGACGCACACCGGCATCGCTCAGCGCCTGTGCCAGCACCTGTGCCGCAGCGGCAGGCAGCAGCGATGACAGAAGACGGCCCGCCGGTTCCACCAGATCGACGCTGAAGCCGCCTTGCAATAGATCATTGGCGAATTCACAGCCGATCAAGCCGCCCCCGAGGATGAGAACTTTTTGGCGTCCCTGCAGTGTCGCGCGCAGGCGTGCATAGTCCTCGAGGTCATTGACCGAGAGCACGGCGGCAGCGCCATCGCCGGCGAGAGGCGGCCGGAAGGGGTCGGCGCCGAGGGCGAGGACGAGATGATCATAAGTGAGGCGCTGTCCATCAGCGAGCTCGACCTGCCGCGCCGCCGTGTCGATATGGCGCAGCTCGGTGCTCAGGATCTCCGCCTTGAGCTGCTCGGCCATGGCTTCGCGCCGCACCATGACCAGGCCTTCGGCATCCTTGCCTTTGGCAAAAGCGGTCGACAGCAGCGGCTTGCTATAGCTGTGACCGGCATCGCGGCTGATCATGATGAGCCGGTCCTGCGGCGCGCGTTTACGCCATTCGCGCGCCAGATTGTAGCCGGCGAGGCCGGTTCCCACGATGATCAGGGTCTGCATAAGTCATCGTCCCCAGGTCAAGCGACTTCGACCATGTCAAAGTCTTCCTTGCCGACGCCACAGTCCGGACAGACCCAGTCATCGGGCACATCCTGCCAGGGCGTGCCTGCCGGTATGCCATCCCAGGGCATACCCTGTGCTTCATCGTAGATGAATCCACAGACGGAACATTGCCATTTCTTCATCGTCCTGCACTCCTTCTCTACATTCATAAGCGCGATAAGCTAAAAGCCATGACGGTAAAATGCAATCACCCGTGCGCTGGCGATAGCAGACTCAAGCCTCATTGACACGCTGCAACCTCTCCTGGTAGGTGTGGGCATGGCGCTGTTCGACCTTGGCGAGGGCGGTGAAGCGCTTTTCCGCCTTGGCCAAAGTCGCGGCAAAGACGGCGGCATGCTCGCGCGATTCATCGATCTGGGCCGAGAACTCCGCCTGCGCCTGTGCGCTCTGCTCGATGGCCGCCTGGTCGCGAAACCCCGGGTACATGGTCGTGTACTCGTAAGTCTCACCGGCGATGGCGAGCTCGAGCATGCGCGCCGGCGTCAGGCTCTCGGCGGGATAGAGCAGGTCGAGATGGCCCAAAGCATGGTGTATCTCCTGCGCCGCCGTCGTCTCGAAGGTCTCGGCCGTCTGGATATCACCGGCTGCGCGCGCCAGGCGAGCAAAGTAGCGGTATTTCATGTAGGCCGTGGCTTCCCCGGCCAGGGCAGCGGCAAGATTGCGCATGGTCGTGCTGGATTCGTTCATCATCATCTCCTGCTTCTCTGGCCGTGACCGGCCGACAGGTGTAGATTAGCGGCGAGCGCTGATCTGCTGCCAATTGGAATTTTTGCCATGCTTCATAGCCGCAGGCTATCGCCGCTGCCATCGCGCCGCCGACCGCTGCGCGGTGGTCGTCCCGATGCCGAGCTCGCCGCCTGGTTGCTGTCGCGCGCGTCACTGACCGCTGCCTTGACCCGCCTGGCAGGCGGCGACTTGCACGTCGCCGTGCAGCGCCAACAGCGCCGCCACCTACGCCCGCAGGAGCTGCGCCGATTTCCGCAGGCGGGGCGACGCGCCGTCCTGGTGCGCGAGGTGCGTCTGGTCGGCTGCGGACAGGACTGGGTCGCGGCGACCTCGCTGTTGCCGCTCGCTGCCTTGCGTGGCTGGGCGCGACGCCTCGCCCATCTCGGTACGCGCCCCCTCGGCGCCCTGCTCTTCCGGCTGCGCCATCTGCACCGCAGCGAGCCGCGCCTGACACGCACGGCGACCGGGTGCTGGCGCCGTCACTCCCTCTTTCGCCAAGGACGTGGCTGTCCTATCCTCGTCGAAGAGACTTTTTTACCGGCGCTGCTGCGCCGCCTCGAGCAGGGAGCCCCCTGATGTCGACGCTATCAACCTTGCGCCGCCGTATCGACCCCTATATCCGCCTGATGCGCCTCGATCGCCCGATCGGCAGCTGGCTGCTCTACTGGCCGACCCTGATCGCCATCTATCTCGCCGCCGACGGTCAGCCTGGCTGGCGCGTGTTGATCGGCTTCGCTCTCGGCACCGTCCTCATGCGCTCGGCCGGTTGCGTCGTCAATGATATGGCTGATCGCGACTTCGATGGTCAGGTGCGGCGCACCGCCGCCCGCCCCCTCGCCACCGGCGAGCTGCAGCGGCGGCAAGCCCTGCCGCTGCTCTTCGCCCTGCTGTTGGCCAGCGCGGCTCTGCTCCTGCTCTGGGATCGCCACACGTTTTACTGGTCACTACCGGCCCTCGCCCTGGCCATGCTCTACCCTTTGATGAAACGCTGGACCTATCTGCCGCAGGTGGTGCTAGGCGCCGCCTTTAGCTGGTCCATCCCGCTCGCCTTCGCCGCTCAGGGGCAGACCCCCGGACGCAGCGCCTGGCTGCTCTACGCCGCCGCCCTCGCCTGGGTGGTCGCCTACGACACGCAGTACGCCATGGTCGATCGCGATGATGATCTGCGTATCGGTGTGCGCTCCACCGCCATCCTCTTCGCTGAGCTCGATCTCGCCATGATCGCCCTCCTACAAGCCCTTTTTCTCGGCGGTCTCTTGCTCCTTGGGCACAGCCAGGGCTGGCGCTGGCCCTTCGATCTCGCCCTGCTGGCCGCCGCCCTGCGCTTCGCATTCCAGGCATGGAGCTGCCGTGAACGCCAGCCGGCCGCCTGCTTCGCCGCCTTTCTCGACAATCATCGCGTCGGTGCCCTGCTCTTTATCGGTGTATTTTTCAGCTATCTGCTGCCGATCGGACACTGAAGCCTGCTGCTGCTCAGCGACAGGACGGCAAAAGTAATAAAAATGTCATAATATACCTTTGTAATAGCGGCACCCCTGGATCACGCCGGCACGAGAGCGATGAAAGCAGAACGTATCCTGATCGTCGATGATGAAGCTGCCATACGCGAGATGATCGCCATCGCCCTCGACATGGCCGGCTTCGAGGTGCTCGAGGCGGAAGATGCGCAGCAGGCGCATCACCTCATCGTCGATGAGCGGCCCAGCCTGGTGCTGCTCGACTGGATGCTGCCCGGCATCTCCGGCCTCGAGCTCGCCCGCCGCCTCAAACGTGACGAGTCGACGCAGGAGATCCCGGTGATCATCCTCACCGCCAAAGGCGAGGAGGACAACAAGATCCAGGGCCTCGAATCAGGCGCCGATGACTACATCACCAAACCCTTCTCGACGCGCGAGCTGCTGTCACGCATCAAGGCCGTCCTGCGCCGCAGCAGCCACCGTGCCGCCGAGCGCACCATCGATGTGCAGGGTCTGCGTCTCGATCCGGTCAGCCATCGCATCACCGCGCATGACAAGGCCGTCGACATGGGGCCGACCGAATATCGCCTGCTCGAGTTTTTCATGAGCCATCAGGAGCGCGCCTATACACGCAGCCAGATGCTCGATCAGGTCTGGGGCGGCAACGTCTACGTCGAAGATCGCACCATCGACGTCCATATCCGCCGATTGCGCAAGGCGCTCGAGCCTTTTGGCTTCGACGGTTTCATCCAGACCGTGCGTGGCACCGGCTACCGCTTCTCGAGCAAGGTCGACGGCAAGACCGAGGCCTCGTGAGCGGGCGCTGGCTGATGTCGTCAGCGCTGCGTCATGAGGTCATGCGCTTCGCTCTCGGCCTGCTCGCCGCTGCCCTGCTCGGCTGGCACTGGCACCTCTCTTTGTGCTTCATGCTCATCGTCGCCAGCCTCAACTGGCTGCGCCACATCTATGCCCTGTCAAAACTGCGCGCCCTGATGCAAGCGCGTACGCGGCACCAAGAACCGGAGTCGACAAACTATCTCGGCGCCCTCTGGGAGGAAGTGCTGACTCTGATCGCCAAATCATGGAAGGCCGAGGAGCGCGCCCGCCAACGCCTGGAAAACGTCATCGAGCGCGCGCGTACGTCGATCGCCGCCCTCGAGGAAGCCGTGGTCCTCATCGATGGCCGTGGCAATCTCGAGTGGTGGAATCCCTCCGCCGAACGCATCCTCGGCCTCAAGAGCAGCGACCGCAACCAGCCAGTGACGCATTTTCTGCGTGATCCGCGCTTCGTCGACTACTTCAAGGCCGGCCACTACAGCGAGCCCCTGCACCTGCCTTCGCACATCGACCATCGCCGTCATCTGCAGTATGAGATCACCCGCTTCGGCAGCAACGACCGTCTGCTCATCTGCTGGGATGTCACCGTGCTGCACAAGCTCGAGGCCATGCGCAAGGACTTCGTCGCCAATGTCTCGCACGAGCTACGCACCCCTTTGACCGTGCTCGCCGGTTATCTCGAGGCCCTGCAGGACCAGAACGACGAGCTGCCCTTGCGCTGGTCACGCGCACTTGCACAGATGCAGGCACAGACGCAACGCATGTCCTACATCGTCAACGATCTGCTCACCCTGGCACGCCTGGAGACGACACGCACGCGCGCTCTGCCCAGCACCGTCGATGTGCCAGCGATGCTGCGCGACATGCGCCAGGACGCCCAGGTCTACGGCGCCGACAAGCATCAGAGCATCGATATCGAGGTCGACGAGCAGCTGCTCATCCATGGCGTCGAGGAGGATCTGCGCAGCGCCTTCATGAATCTGCTCACCAATGCAGTGAAATACTCACCCGACGATGGTCATATCGTTCTGCGCTGGTATCAGGACGATGCCGGGCTCTGGTTCGTGGTCCAGGATAACGGCATCGGCATCGATCCACGTCATCACACGCGTCTGACCGAGCGCTTCTATCGCGTCGACGCCGGTCGCAGCAAAGCCTCCGGTGGCACCGGCCTTGGCCTCGCCATCGTCAAGCATGTGCTGCTCAACCATCACGCCAGCCTGCACCTGAAGTCAGCCCTCGGTCAGGGCTGTCAGTTCAGCGTGCTGTTTCCGGCGGCGGCGGCGCGGCGGCGATGATGTCGTGCAGGGCGGCGAGCAGGGCATCGTTCTCCGCTGCCTGACCGACACTGATGCGCAACCAGTCCTCGCTACGGCCACCGGCGAAGTGACGGACGAAGATACGCCGCTCGCGCAAGGCGGCGAGCAGGCTGCGGGCGCCGTGGGCATGGCGGACGAAAAGAAAATTGGCCGCCGATGGCAGCACCTCGAAAGCGAGGGCGGTGAGGGCGGTGGTCAGGCGCTCGCGTTCAGCGATGACGCGACCACAGCAGGCGGCGAACCAGTCGCCATCGCTGAGCGCCGCCAGCGCTGCCGTCTGCGCCCAACGATCGAGGGGGTAGGAGTTGAAGGAGTTCTTCACCCGTTCGAGCGCTTCGATCAGGGGCGGCTGGGCGAGGGCGAAGCCGACGCGCGCTCCTGCCAGGGACCAGGATTTGGAGAAGGTCTGCACCACCACCAGCTGTTCGAACTCAGCGATCAGGCTGGCCGCCGATTCACCACCAAAGTCGATATAGGCCTCATCGATCACCACCACTTCGTTGGCATGCTCAGCGAGCAGCTGGCGCAGGGCGCTGAGCGGCAAAAGCCTGCCCGTCGGGGCATTCGGGTTGGGCAGGATGATGGCGCCGGCGTCACGCCGGTAATCCTCGACCGCCAGGCTCAGATCGGCGCGCAGCGGTACCTCTTCATAGGCGACGCCATAGAGGCGGGCATAGGTCGGATAGAAGCTGTAGGTGAGGTCGGGCATGAGCAGGGGCCGCTCATGCTGGAGCAGGGCGTGAAAGATGTGGGCGAGCACCTCGTCCGAACCATTGCCGACGAAGACGTGCGCCGGCGTCAGGGCAAAACGCTGTGCCAGAGCGGCGCGCAAGGCGCTCGCTTGCGGATCGGGATAGCGCCGCAGATCATCGGGATCGAGGGCGCGCAAGGCCGCCGTCACCCGCGGTGAAGGGCCGTAGGGGTTTTCATTGGTGTTGAGCTTGATCATGCCCTCGACCCGTGGCTGCTCACCCGGGGTATAAGGCTGCAAGCGGGCGACGATCGGGCTCCAGAAGCGGCTCATCACGTTCTCCTCCTCAAACAGCCGACGATGATAGCGCAACGCCCCTTCAGCGGCGAGATGATCCGG
>JAKBFV010000052.1 GCA_021833365.1 Pseudomonadota bacterium
AATGAAGTCTTAATCCCTTCATAGCAGGGCTATTTTGCGTGACTTCCGACGCCGAAAAATCCTTTTAAATCAAGGGGACACAAGGTTGGTTCCCAAAAAAGCTGCGCGTCAAAAAGTTGACTACTTTTTCGATGTTGCATGAACATAAACGTCTTCTGGCCAGAAGTTTACTCCGATATAGTCTACATCAACAGATGGCGCAATGGTATACGCTCGAACATCATCTTCAGCGGGATTGATCAGTTTTTCGATATCCGCCATCATCGCATCGAGGGCTTCCTTGCTGCCTCTGAGCAAAAACACTGAATACTGCATCGGCATGGCATGTTTTAATGCCGAGCGATGAACCCTACTCAGGCGGCGGCGATCAGCAATATCGTAGCAAATCATGTAGTTTGTCATGCTGTGTCTCAGACGATCTTTGCGATGGCTGACTGCAGTGCCGACAATGCCACTTCCGTGCGACATTGGACAATTTCGGAAAACTCCTGGTAGAAATTCGCAAGATGAGCACCTGACAGAATTCGTGGCCGCCGCCCCATAAACCAATGATTATATTCATGTTTTAACATTTTCTGCATGAGTCTGCCGATATCATCTAGCAATTCGCGATGCTCATTTGTATGTGCGGGCAAACCAAACTTATCAATACACTGCATAAGTTGAGCTCGCATGATGCCATCCAGCCATGACTTTCCTGCACACCACTGCTCATGCAGATTGAGCAATTTTATGCTCTTGACCAGCTCATCTTGTTGAGATTTACAGCGCTCACTTTCTGCATCATCAACTTGCCAATGCAATCTAAGATTTTCCAACCATTGATCATAGATCACTGCTATGGCTGGATCTGTATATCGCATTTCTAGCCAGTGCGCTAAAACAGTGCCTGACTCTTCCGGCAAATAAAGCAATGCTTTGATTTTGCCATGACCATCAAAAAATGTAGTCGGTATATGGTTCTGGGCACAAAAAACCAAAGCCTCGATGCCCTGCTCCGGGGTTCCCGTGAAATGAATTCTCGATAGCTTGCGCAGCGGGAAGAGCCGCTCCGACTTTTCGACCATTACAACAGCAAGAGCAGGGCCATCAATATGCAATTTCCGCAGCTTTTGCGCATCGATGTGCAAGCAAATTTTACTGCTCACAATTTTCCTCCACAGACTTTAATTCCTTGATCCATAGCCGAGTTATCATGCGCACCCTTCTCGCCATGATCGGCACGAACTTACTCCAGGCCGCATAAAAATGTTCCCTTCCGGCCTTGCCCAACATACAAGACTGTTCTTGCTGATTGAAATGCTCAAGACGCAGATGGCCCTCTCGAAAAAGCTGCCAAACCCATAAATCCACTGCCGGCCGCAGTAATTCAATAAGATCGCAAGCCAAGGATGGTCGCCCATAATCGATGGTGTGAAAAAACCCCAGATCAGGATCAAGTCCAGCAGCGATGATGCCTCGATGAGCCTCGCCATGCGCCAAGGTATAACTTAAAGAAAGAGCAACATTGACTGGATCACGTGGTGGTCGACGATTCCTTCCAGTGAAACATAGCGATGGGGAAAAAACCTGGGTATAAGCAGAAAAATAAGCTCGCGCAGCAGCGCCTTCAACACCTCTTATATGATCAAGGCTGCAATATTCTTTTCCCTCTTTAGCGAGATCGAGATGATCAATGGCCTGCTTTATATTTCCCATGGCAGCGGTTAAAACCCTGCGTTGATCCAGCCTTATTTTCAGGCACGCGCGCAATACACGATATTGCCCACTGAGCTTGGTCCTGACGAGATCGATCGCATATTTTTTGCATGCCTCAGCATTATTCACGACCTGATACTGGGTATTTCGACGCCAAGCATCATGATGCAAAATGCCATTTAATAATGCCCACTGCTCGGGCTTGCGCGCATGGATGATAATGAGACTTATATTATGTTCGGCAAGTCGCAAAATGACTGAACTTGATAGATCTACAGATGCACCGATAACAATCCTTTCAATCTGCCGCAAAGGGATAGATCGATGCGAATCACCGGCATCCACAAAAAGCCTTTGTTGATCGACATGCATATGCACTGACTTCCTATCGACATAGACTGTCAACATGACGTTCACCCTAGATATGTATAGATTTGATCACTCGGCGCTACGGCTGTACCGAGCAAATAAATAGGTCTTTTCTGATCCAGACGAATGATGGCGAAGGAGTCAATATCGAGAAGCAGTGTTTGCTGCGCCTGCGCCAGTAAAGACTTACGCTCAGTATTCGATAAATAGCATTCAAAAACCGACTTCTGGCCGCCACTCGCATAGTCCTTAATGACATGCAGGATACGTCTAAGCCGAACTGGATGGCGAACATCATAAGCGACAATATAAAGACTTCTTTGCATGCAAAAATCCTTATGTTGAAAATCATCTCAATGACTGATCCACCGCAGCAGCAGGGATAGCCATGATTTTCCGTCTATTGTCTGCGATCAATGACCAGCATCACCCTTGCATCTCCATAAACTATAAGAAACACTCTTCCAGCGAAAGGCAAAAAAGCTTTTCACCGTGCTTCCATTCTATTTATGAAGAGGCCACGCCCTGGCAGGCATGATGAGCGTGATGGCGCCAGCAGATGTCCAGGGCGGGATCTGATGACACTGCTAAAAATGATGAATATCTCTGCCTGAATAAGCAGATGACTGGCCGCTCTTCTATTGTTGAAGACTGGGATAGCCATTCAGGATTGTGGGCTGAGAAGGTAGCGGCCCAGGCCAAAACTGGCATTTTTACCCAAATGCAACCACTGCCCAAGATAAAGCAGCTCCCAAAAATCAGCAACCTTGCCGCTAAATTTCCAGGTTCCGCAAACTCCACCGAGGGTCATTTTTTGATCCTGACGGCTACTGTAGCGACTCCAATCCCTCCAGAGCAGGTGTTTTTCCTGAAACAAAGAATTTGCCTTGGATTTTAGTTCCAGAAAATCAAAATCAATTTCCCCTGTACCATGCAGCTTGCTCATCAGTTGCACCCGTCGCATCAGCGCTGCGAACAAAAAATCCGCGCTGATCCTGGAAACACCTAGCGCACTGCCCTGCTGCTGCAATCGCAAGGGGGTTAAAAACTCAAGTGTTATAGCCTGCAAATCCTGCGGCGCTGGCGGGATTCGCAAAACAGGCTCTACACTCGCTGCGGTAAATTTCTGCCGCGCATAGACTTCTTGCAGTTCACAAGTAACCCTTTGCAGTTCTGCCTGGCCCTGTCGACCAATCCCTCGCCGTAAGGCTTTTTGCCAGGCCAGGATGACGATTTGCACAAAATCATTGGCTGCACCGACTAAAACAATAGAGAAGCGTAATACCTGGCCCGGCTCGAAAATACAATCTCCCCATGCTGGCGGCTCGACGATATAAGGCACTGGAAGTTCTGCTGCCGGCACAAATTTATCGGCCGCTCTGGCTCGAAAATGGGGGGCAAAAACAGCTGTATAAGAGCAGCGTTCCTGCATGGGACAGCCATCGCAGGCCTGCGCCCCAGTCATGCAGCTCAAGGCCCGCAAGGCATGGCCAAAAACGCCCCGTAGAGCACTTCCCGCGTATTCCGGCAAGGTGATTTTCTGCGTTACCAGAAACTCCAAATTATAGCGCGCGACGCGCAATGACAGACCATTGACCATGCTCGCCACCACCTCTCCTTGATGCCCAATACACTACTCTTTGTGACATCTTTATTCACGAATCAGAAGGTTATCCAGAGCAGTAGCGATTTGGTAATAGCGCCCTGACTTTTGATCCGATTTCTGGCGCTGAATGCCAAATCTTTCAACTCCTAATGCGCCATATTTTATACGCAAAGCCTTGTTGATGGCGACTTTTCTTTGCTCGATGAACTTTTGATTCAAGCCATGCTTCTTGACACCCGTACTGCGTTCTTCGAATTTCAGCCCTTCTGTGGTTCTGTCGGCATCACCCACATCCATACCTTTGACGCGCCGATAGAATAAAAGGAAGTCCTCGCCAAGGCCAGGATCATTTTCACCTTCTACGAGAACGCCAATACCTTCTCCCGTGCGCAACATATGGCGGGCGAGAAACCAGTAAAAAGCGAAGTCCACATCACCGAGAGCGACGCCATCGCCGTCATTAACAAGCAACTGCTTATTGGCCACATCGATACACAAGCCATGCGCTTGATAGGCTTGCTGTGTATTCGCCACAACCTCGCTAAAGCTCTGCTTTTCCTGCAAGATTGGTTGTGGCAGCCAATCACGCAGACGAACAAAAGGAATCTGCGCGAGATGAACATCAGCAAGACGCGCATCCACTTCCTTGCCCTGGTAATTACGCATGGCCTTGGGATAAGGAGTGGGATACCAGAACTCCGCGCTGGCTTCGTAGTCTTCAGCCACCAGAACATGCGACAAGCAATCTTGTGGACGCCCAAACAGGGACAGGGCATAGCCTATGTAATAGCCCATGGTTTTGCGTCCGCCTGCCAGCGAGACATGCAATGTCGTATTCTTGACACCCGTCAACTCACGTATTAAATCGATGATCAAGTCAGCCATATACTCATTTTCGATAGGCTTGCGGATATCATGCATGGCATTACCCGCCGCATCATGCAAAACATGGATGGTGTCATCGCTCAAAAGTGGAACGGGCAAGTCATAGTCATGGCAAAACTTATTGAGAATACCCTGTTCAATGAGCCCTTGGCGAGCACGAAAAGCACCTTCTGCCGTCGTGATCAAATGAATCTCGGTCGGAAACACTGCCCCCTGCTGATGAATACCAAAAAGCGTCTCAGTGATGATCTGCGGCGTCATCCCACAAACAGCGACCAAAATATGACGTGGCGACTCGTTCATTTTTCACCTTTTTGCAAATCCACACACAAGGTATATTTTTTAAATCGCCACGTCCATTTTTACAAGCTTTTGACCCCGCGTCCTGACGCCCTGCGCCGCAAATGCGATGACTCCTCATGATGAGCCATCTGGTGATGCTTGCGACGTTGATGGGGGCGCCGAGCCGGCTACGGCGCCACCTTGCTCTTGACCAGGCGCGCCAGGGGGCGCGGCAGATGGTCGAGCGAGCGCAGCAGATGCGGCAGCAGACGCAGCTTCATGCCGGACAGGTCATTGGGGATGAGGGCTTCGATCAGATGCGGTCCGGGTTGCGCCAGAGCGCGCTGCAGGGCCTGATGAAAGTCTTCGGCGCTGCTGCAGCGCACGCTGTCGATGCCCATGCTCTGTCCGAGCTGGACGAAGTCGATGGCGGGGTGCTGCAGATCGAGCTGTGAACGGGCCTTGGCGCCAGCGCCGGCACGCGCACCGACGCGTTGCAGTTCGACATTGAGGATGGCGTAAGAACGATTGTTGAGGATGACGACGGTGACCGACAGGTTTTCCCGGGCCAGGGTCCACAGCGACTGCACGGTGTACATGGCAGCGCCATCACCGATGAGCGCCAGCACCGGTCGTTCGGGACAGGCGATCGCCGCTCCCACCGCCACTGGCAAACCCTGGCCGATGGCGCCACCGGTGAGGGTGAGCAGGTCATGCGCGGGGGCACCGGCGGTGTGCATCGGCAGGCTCACCCCGGAGGTCTGTGCTTCGTCGACGAGAATGGCCTCTGGCGGCAGAAGATGTCCGACCACCATGCAGACCTTCTCTGCACTCAGTTCACCGCTCGGCAAGGGTGGCCGCAGCGCTTCCTGCAGGCGCGCTGGTGTCGTCTCGGCGCCGAGGCGCTGCGCCAGGGCGGTGAGCGCGGCGATGACGTCCTGGTGGGCGGTGGCGAGTTCGTGCACCTGGCAGGACGCGGGCACGAGATAGCTCTTTTTGCCGGGGTAGGCGAAGAAGGACACCGGCGCCTTGGCATCGACGAGGATGAGGTGGCGCACGCCGCTGAGCTGGACGCCGACCATCTCGGCGAAATAGGCCAGGCGCTCGACGTGCGGCAAGCCGGCACCGCGTTCCATGCGCGCCGGAAAGACTTCGGCCAGCAAGGTGATGTCGTGCTGCGCAGCGATACGCGCCGCCAGCATCAGCGCTTCGCCGCGCAGAGCGCGACCGCCGAGCAGCATCACCGTGCGCGCTTTGCCGCGGCAGACCTCGGCGAGAACGTCGATCTGTGCCGCCGGCACCAGTGTCGGTGGCCGTGGCGGCAGGGGGGGCAGGATCTGTCCACCATCGCCCCAAGAAACATCGGCTGGCACGATGAGGGTGGCGACCTGATGCGGCACCGCCATGGCGACGGCGACCGCCTCGACGACATCGGCAGCGAGTCCCGCCGTCGTCTGCGCCTGACGCACCCAGGTCGAGACATTGCGCGCCACGGTGACGATGTCCGACTGCAGCTGTGCGTCATAGGCGGTGTGATAAGTCGCGTGATCGCCGACGATATTGACGATCGGCGTCTTCGCCTTGCGCGCATTGTGCAGATTGGCGAGGCCATTGCCGAGACCGCAGCCGAGATGCAGCAGGGTGGCGGCGGGTTTGCCGGCCATGCGCGCATAGCCATCGGCGGCTCCGGTCGCCACCCCTTCGAACAGGGTCAGCACCGCACGCATGCCGGGTTCGTCGTCGAGAGCGGCGACGAAGTGCATTTCCGAGGTTCCCGGATTGCTGAAACAGACCTCGACGCCGGCCTGAACCAGGGTCGCCAGCATCGCTTGAGCGCCATTGGGCATGAACTCTTCCTCTTCTGAGTTATCCTGTTTTCATCCCTGCAACAGCGCGCGCACCGCTGCCCGTGCCGTCATTATACACGCCGGTAAAAAAGTTCCCTCGAGCGAGCGTTTGCCGTGCGCACCACCGCCGCCGAAGCCCGCCGCCTCACCGACGGCATAGAGCCCGGGGATGGCCGCACCGCCGGCATCGAGCACGCGTCCAGAAAGATCGGTCTGCAGGCCGCCGAGACTCTTGCGCGTGATCAGCTGTTGGTGGATGGCGATGAAAGGGCCGGCGCCCTTCTTTTGCAGGGGGGCGGGCCGACAGGTACGCAGGCGATCCGGACGCCACTGCCGGGCGTGTAGGATGCGGCGGATCTGGTCGTCATTGTGCAAAGACGCACCGCGCTGAAAGTTGGCGTCGAAGGCATCGACGCTGGCCTGCAGAAGTTCCGCCTGTACATCGGCGCTGCCGGTCAGTGCATTCATTTGCCGCGCCAGTCCGGACAGGCTGGCGTCGACCAGAAAATGCGGACTCTCCTGCTGCATCTGGCGGACCAGACGGTGGTTGCCGCGCAGGGTCTCCCACAGAAAGGGCAGCCACTGGCGATCGCGGATGCGCTGATTGTGCTCAGCGCCGGAGAGGGCGAATTCACGCACGGCGATGCGCCAGTTGAGCAGGGCCCAGGTGTAGGGACGCTCGAGAGCCGCCACCTTCTGACACAGATCGTGCGTATCGAAGCCGGTGACCAGGGGCGCCATGATGCGCTCGCCGCGATGGTTCAGCCACAGCGCTGACTTGCAGGGGATGGTGGAGAGACCGTGGCCGGGAAAGTGCGGTTGCGGATGCGGGATGCCGGCGGCGTAATTCCACATCTCACCGACGTGGGTGAGCCGCGCCGACAAGTGTTCCTGCAACCAGTGATGCAACTGCCCATCGGCGAAGGGATGCGCGCCGTTCAGCCACTGCGCCGGCATGGCACGCTCCGGCAACCAGTGCGCGCGCACCTGCTCCTCGCTGCCATTGATGCCGCCCATGGCGAGGACGATGTTCGCTGCCTGCAGGCGCAGCTCGCGCCCGCTCGCCACCTCCTGGGCCAGCGCCGCCACCACCCGCCCGCCGCTGTACTCGAGCGACTGCACGCGGTGCTCATGCAGAAGGGTCAGGCGCCCCTCCGCCCCAGCCCGTTGCAAGGCGGCGATGAGACAGCGGGTCAGCGTCTGTGATGTGCCCCAGACGACGTGATAACGCGGCAGGGAGTTGCCCTCGCCATACAGTCCGCGTTCGACCCAGTTGACCGCCGGCAGAAAGCGCACACCCTCCTGCCTGAGCCAGTCATAGACTTCGGTGCGGCTGTTCTCGACGTAGTATTGCGCCCAGCGCCGCGGCCATACTTCGTTCGGCGCCAGCTCCCCGAAGCGGAGCCAGTCGCGCAGGGCGCGCTCCGGCGTGTCCGGAATCCGCATGCGCTGTTGTTCCGGCGTGCCGACCAGCGCCATGCCGCCAAAAGCCCAGAGCGCCAGGCCACCGAGGCGATCCGGTCGGTCACGATCGACCAGGATAACGCGCTGACCGCCGCGCAGACACTCGAGGGCGCTGACGATGCCGGCCAGCCCCCCGCCCACCACGATGACATCAGCAGCGTAGGATGGTGTCATGGTCATCTCCTCATGGTCTTGTCTGTCGACCATGATAGCGATTTAATGTCCTTCTCCATTGACTCTATAGGACAGCCCTATTGACCTCAGAGGCCAGCGTCGCGCGCAGCTGGATCCAGACCGTCCTCGCCGGCGCCGCCTTCTACGACTTGAGCGCCGAACGTGTGCTGCAGCAGGCCGGTCTCGACCCGGCGGAACTGGCACGCGAACGCTGGCCCATCGATCAGATCACCCGCCTGTGGCGCGCCGCCGCCGCGCTCAGCGCTGACGACGGCTTCGGTCTCGAGGTCGGTCGCCATATCAGCCTGGCCAGCGTCAACATCGTCGGCTTCATCTTGCAATCGGCGGCGACTTTGCGCGCTGCCCTCGAACTGCTGCAACGCTACCAGCGCCTCGTCTCCGATGGTGGACGCTGGCAATTGCTGCCCGGCAGCCAGGGGCACTGGCTGATCTATCATCCCTGCCAGGGTGAACTCGCCTTCAGTCGGCATCAGATCGAGGCGGTCATGGCCGCCCTCGTCCATCTCGCCCAACGCCTGTATGGCCTGCCCCTGCAGGCGCAGCAGGTGTGTTTCAGTCACGCCCGCGGCGCCGAACTGACGCGCTACCACAGCGTTTTTGGCAGTGCACCACTCTTCGAGCAGGCCTTCAACGGCCTGCTCATCGATGCTGCCCTCCTCGATCAAGCCCTGCCGCAGGCCGATGCCCGTCTCGCCCAGTTGCATGATGCGATGGCGCAAGCACGCCTGCACGGTCTGCATACGGCCCAGACGCCGCTGGAGCGCCTGCAGAGCTGGTTGCTCGCTCATCCCGGCCCGCCGGCCCCGACACGCCGCGACGCCGCCCGCCAGCTCGGCCTGAGCGAACGCACCCTGGCTCGACAGCTGCAGCGGCAGGGCAGCAGCTTCCAGCGCCTGCTCGACGACGTACGCCGTATCCAGGCCCTGGAAGCTGCTGCGCAGACGACGCTGAGCTGGAGCGAGATCGCTAGGCGCCTCGATTACAGCGATGTCAGCGCCTTTTATCGTGCCTTCATACGCTGGACCGGCGCGACACCGGCGCGTTGGCGGCAAGAGCACAGACGCAACTAGACGACTGGTCTATTTGTTTCTATACTGGGCTCGCCTGCCAACCACTCTCCCCCCGACTTGCGACCTGCAAGCTGCGCTTTTAGGAGTCCATCATGCTCGATTTTGAATTCTACAATCCCACCCACATCGTCTTTGGCCGTGACCGTCTGCAGCGCCTCGACGCCCTGGTGCCGGCCGACGCCCGCGTCCTCATCCTCTACGGTGGCGACAGCGCCCGCCGTCATGGCACCATCGCGCGTGTCCGGCAAGCGCTCGGAGCGCGGCATGTCGAGGAATTCGGCGGCATCGAGGCCAACCCGACCTATGAGACCCTGATGCGGGCGGTGCAGCAGGTGCGCACGCAGGCGATCGACTTCCTTCTCGCCGTCGGCGGTGGTTCGGTGATCGATGGCAGCAAATTCGTCGCCGCCGCCGCTCTGCACAGCGGCGATGGCCTCGACATCCTGCATCAGCACGGCCGCCAGATCACCGCGGCCCTGCCCTTGGGCTGCGTCCTGACCCTGCCGGCCACCGGCTCGGAGATGAACAGCGGTGCCGTCATCACGCATCGCGCGACGCAGGCCAAGCTGGCGGTGATGAACCGGGCGCTGTTTCCACGTTTCTCCCTGCTCGACCCCAGCCTGACCCTGACTCTGCCGCCGCGCCAGATCGCCAATGGCGTGGTCGATGCTTTCGTCCACATCATGGAGCAGTATCTCACCTATCCGGTGCAGGCCCTCGCCCAGGATCGTTTCGCCGAAGGACTGTTACAGTCGCTCATCGAGATCGGTCCGCGCACGCTGGCCGCACCTGAGGACGAGGATGCGCGCGCCAATCTGGTGTGGATCGCCACCCTCGCCCTCAATGGCCTGATCGGAGCGGGCGTGCCGCAGGACTGGTCGACGCATATGATCGGACATGAGCTGACCGCCCAGCACGGCATCGATCATGCGCGCACTTTGGCCCTCGTCCTGCCGGCCAATCTCAGCGTGCGCCGCGCAGCCAAACACGACAAGCTGCTGCAGTACGCGACGCGCGTCTGGCAGCTGTCGACGGGTGACGAGGCGACGCGCATCGATGCCGCCATCGCCAAGACACGGGCCTTTTTTGAGAGCCTGGGGGTGGCGACACGGCTGTCCGATTACGATCTCAACGCCAGCCATATCGACGCCCTCATCGCCGCGCTGCAGGCGCATGGCATGGTCCATCTCGGCGAGCGCCAGGACGTGACACCGGAGGTCAGCCGGCGCATTCTCGAAGCCTGTCTGTGAGGAGCAGGGTATGAAGATGACCCTGGAACAACTGTGGCAGGCACGCTATGGCTGGCCACCTGAGCATACGCCAGCGGCAGCCCTCGCCACCCTGCTCGCACACCGTTCGGTGCGCGCTTATCGGCGCGAGCCCATCGCCGCGAGCACGGTCGCCGACGCCCTCGCCGCCGCGCAGTCGGCGTCGACCTCCTCGCACCTGCAGGCCTGGAGCGTCATCGCCGTGCGCGATCGCGAGCGCCTGCAACGCCTGGCCGCCTACGCCGGTGACCAGGAGCACGTCGCGCGCGCGCCGCTGCTTCTCGTCTGGCTGGCCGACTGGTCGCGACTGCGGCGCATGGGCAGCGCCGCGCAGCAGCCGACCGACGGCATCGATTATCTCGAAGCTTATACCCTCGCCGTCATCGATGCCGCCCTGGCAGCGCAGAACGCCGCCATCGCCCTGGAAGCGCAAGGGCTGGGCATCGTCTACATCGGTGGGCTGCGCAACCAGCCAGAAGCGGTGGCACGCGAACTGGACTTGCCCAGTGACTGCTTCGCCGTCTTCGGCATGTGCGTCGGCTACCCCGCCGATACCGGTGCGATCAAACCGCGCCTGCCAGCTGCTCTGGTTCTGCATGAGGAGCGCTATCAGGTGTGCACCGACGAAGCGTCTCAGATCGCCGCCTATGATCAGCGCATGCGCGCCTTTCAGAGCTATCAGGGGCGCTCCGACCGCTCTTGGTCAACGATCGTCCTGCAGCGTATGCGCGACGCCGCCGCCCTCACCGGCCGTCATCTCCTGCGCCCAGCCCTCGAGCGCCTCGGCTTTCACCTGCGCTGAAGATCGCCGTCTAGCTCTGCGGACGTCCATGCGCCGCATGGACGCCGGTCATCATGTCGAGTTCTTCGAGGATGCGGTCGAGGGTGCGCGAGATGAGGGCGGCGTTGCGGATCATGCTCAGCTTCGGCCAGGTGCGCCGACGCCCGGCGACGATCAGCTTTTCGACGTCACCGGGAGCGTAGTCGTAGAGCGCATGCATCCAGCGGAAGTCCTTGTTGGCGATCATGATATTGATGTCGCCGAGATAGCTCTGGTCGAGCATGGCGATGAGGTAGGACAGCTGCGCCGCCAGCGCCCTGCCCTTCTCGCCACGCCGCGCCAGCATGCGCTCGAGCATGACCAGCATCTCACCGGCGACGCGTACCGTCGACTCCGAAAAGACGCTACGCACACCGCGCACCTGTCGCGTCTTGACGTCCTCGACGAAAGGCACGACGACGGGATTGATCATGCTGACGATGAAGTGGTTGACGCCATAGAGGCGGGCCATGCGCTTGGCTGGCAGATCGCTCGACAAGGAGCCGTCGACCCAGCGCCGGCCTTCGAGATAGGGGCGCGGCGAACCGTCAAACCCGCGCGCATACAGACGCTCGGGCGGCAGCATGCCGGGAATGGCGATCGACGCCGAGATCGCCGAACGGATGTAGACATTGGGCGAGGTGATGGCGTTCATCAGGCGCGACAGCTGGTGTTTCTCCGCCGGTGACACCGAGATGTTGATATAGCGCCCGGTCTTCTCGAAGGCGTCCTGAAAGGTCATGTCGCGTGCGATGACCTCATCGAGAACCTGCTCACGCACCATCTTCACCTCGGCCGCCGAAACTCGCCCGCGCATGGCGTCGAGGACGCGCGTGCGCGTCGGCTGGTGATAGCGTTTGGTCTCGAAATACCCCGAGCGTAGCTCGTCATCGTCCATCATGCCGAGTTGAGCAGCGACGATGGCGCCGGCACTGGAACCGGAGATGACGCGCGGTAGCAGGTCGTGATCGATGAGCTCCTGCACCACGCCATGATGAAAATAGATGAGTCCGGCGCCACCACTGAGGAGCAGGGCGGAACGGCCATAACAGTGGCTGGCACGACGAAAAAAGTCGATCTTCTCAGCGCGCGAAATCTTGTCTTCTGGACAACGATGGATGAAGTCGAGGGCGGTGGAGATGCTGGCGACGTAGTCATCGATCAGTTGCTTGGTGCCGCAATAGGCCTGACTGTAGAGGACTGGCCGCCCCATGCCGCCCATATTGCCGTGCACGCCCTCGTTGAGGGCATAGAGCAGCTCATCGGCCTGTCCCTCCTGCAAGGAGGTGCTCAATTTGGCATGTCGGGCGCTGATCTCGCGATAGTCATAAAGCGTCGTCTCCGGCGTCGCCTGCCAGATCACCGCTCCCGACTGGCGATCGTGCAGCTGCGCGAGTTCTAGCCAGTCGGCATACGTACTGGCCTGCTGCATGCCTTTTTCGATCTCCCCAAGACTCACCGCCGAACGCGTCATGACCGCCACGAGCACCCCCATCCGATCCTGTTGATCACATCGATGTGGCCCTCCTGGCCTGAATTGTCCTTGACCGCCGCCTCAACGCTGCAGATCGAGCGGTCCACCACGCTGCAAGGCGCGCTGATACGCCGGCCGCGCGCGCATCGCCTGCACATAGGCGAGCACCGCCGGGTGCTGCGCACAGAGCGCATCCTGGGTCGCCAGTGCTTCCATGACGAAGCTCATCTGGATATCGGCGCCACTCAGCTCAGCGCCGGCGAACCAGCGATGCTCCTGCAACCAGGCATCGATGTAGGCGAGGATCTGGCGCACGTTGGGATCGATGAACTGACGCCCGACCTCGGCGGCGATGCGGCGCGCGATCGGCCGCACAAAAAACGGCATGGGCCCGGTCTCGACCTTGCGAAAGACCAGCTTCATGACCAGATAGGGCATGACGCTGCCTTCGGCGAAATGCAGCCAGTAACGATAGTCCTCGTAGGCAGGCGTGCCCACAGGTGGCCGCAAACGACCTTCGCCATAGCGATCGAGCAGGTACTCGATGATCACCGCCGACTCGGCGACGACACGCTCACCGTCACTGATCAAAGGCGACTTGCCGAGCGGATGCACGGCGCGCAGGGCGGCCGGCGCCAGCATGGTCTTGGGATCGCGCTGATAGAGGCGCAGCTCGTAATCCAGACCCAGCTCTTCGAGCAGCCAGAGAATGCGCTGCGAGCGTGAATTTTCAAGGTGATGAACGATGATCATCGATCAGGATCTCCCTATAAAGGCCGAGGGCGGCCGTTTCAGTCCGTTCCGATGGGCAGGAATGGCACGCCAGGCATGGAAAAGTCAAGACGGCTGTCGTCGAACATGTTCATCTCCGGCGCGAGGATTTTGACATAGCGGTCGAAGTAGAGCATCTGCTTGAGCAGGAGAGCGAAGGCGCGCGGAAAATGGATGCCATGGCGCTCACCGACGGCGACGATGTCGAAGAGAACGCGATTGATCTGTCCTTCTTGGACGTCACCCATGAGCAGGGCATCGGGATCGACGCCATTGAAAGCCTCGTAGATGGCACGCAGGTCAGCACTCAGACGCGTGGTGTCGACGGCGTGCCGGGTCATGCCGATACCGACCATGCTGCGCGCCATGAGATCGAAGTCGCTGCCACCGAGGGCATCGACGAAACTCATGGTCGCCGACCAGGTCGACGGCGCGATGCGGCCGACGATGCCGAAATCGATGAAGGCAACACGGCCGTCATGCAGGACCATGAGGTTGCCGGCGTGCAGATCGGCATGAAAGCTCTCGCACTGGGTGAGACTGGCGAACCAGGTGTTCATCGCCGTGATCAGGGTCGAGGCCGGATCGCGCACATATTGACGGATGGACTCGAGGTCGGTCAGTGGCACACCATAGAGGCGCTCGAGGGTGAGCACGCGCCGCCCCGAGGCGTCGCCATAGACCTTGGGAACCACGACCTGGTCATTGCCGGTGCGCTGTAAAAACGCCTCGAACTGACGCAAATGCGTCGCTTCCTTGAAGAAATCGACCTCTTCCATCATGCAGGCTTGGATCTCTTCGACGATGGCGGAGAGCGAGGCGAAGCGCAGTTTCGGAAAAAATCTCTCGAACAGCCAGGCGCAGATATAGAGAAAATTGAGGTCGGTGACGAGTATGCCGGCGACCCCCGGCTTCTGCACTTTGATCACCACCGCTTCGCCGCTCTGCAGACGCGCCGCGTGCACCTGGGCGATGGAGGCCGAGGCCAGGGGCAGGATGTCGACCGCGCTGAAGACCTCTTCGAGCGGGCGACCGAGATCGGCTTCGATGATTGGGCGCAGCAAGGAAAACGGCACCGGATCGGTCTTATCGAGACAGCGCTGGAATTCCTCGACATAGGTCTCGGGAAACAGCGACGGCGAACTGGCGATGAACTGGCCGAGTTTGATATAGGTGGCGCCGAGACGTTCGAAGGTCTGGCGCAGCAGGCGCGGCGTCGCTGGCCGATCACCGAGGACCCAGGCGAGGGCGGTCTGACCGAGCACCATGCCGGTCTGCCCAAGACGCCAGACCCCTTTCAGGGCATTGCCACGCGTCACAAAACGATTGTTGATCATCCCTGTCTCCCGAGCGCACACACCGGGCAAGCCGGATCCTTGGGCACTCTCAAAACCCGCACTTCGGTCTGGCGTGCATCATACACCAGAAATCGTCCGGCCAAGCTGCTCCCTGTCTGCGTCAGCCATTTGATCGCCTCCTGCGCCATCATCGCACCCATGACGCCGACGAGGGGCGCCAGAACGCCGTTGTCAGCGCAGCGCAATTCGCTGCCGGCGAGATCAGGATAGAGACAACGGTAGCAAGGCCCTCCGGCAGCGGCGAAGACGCCGATCTGCCCCTCCCAGCCGATAGCGGCGGCGCTGACCAGGGGCACGCCGGCGCGCACACAGGCTTCGTTGACGCGATCACGGGTGGCGAAATTATCGCTGCCATCGAGAACCAGATCGATATCCACCAGGCTGTTCTGCAGCCAGGCGGCGTCGGCGTGCTGTGGGTGGACGGTGACCGTCACCGTCGGATTGAGCAGACGCAAGCGACGTCCTGCCGAGGCCGCCTTGTTGGCACCGAGTTCGGCCATATGGTGGATGATTTGACGCTGCAGATTCGACAGCTCGACGACGTCACCGTCACAGAGTGACAGGAAACCCACCCCGGCCGCTGCCAGATACAGGGCTGCCGGTGAACCGAGGCCGCCGAGGCCGATGAGCAGGACGCGGGCAGAGCGCAGACGTGACTGCTGCTCCTCCCCCCACTCGGGTAGAAGGAGATGACGACTGTAGCGCAGCAGATCGGCGTCATCCATGCCAGCACGCGGCGCTGAAACGTTCGTGGCCGGATAGATCGCAGACGGTGCGCACCTGCGTCCAACCCGGTGCAGAAAAAAGGGCGCGCACCGATGCGCCCTGCTGCCAACCATGCTCGAGCAGAAGACTGCCGCCGGGTAGAAGATGTTGCGGTGCACCGCTGACGATGTGGCGCAGATCAGCCATACCGTCCTCGGCGGCCACCAGGGCGGCGCGTGGCTCATGCTTGAGCTGGGCCATCTCCGGTTCATGCTCGCCGATATACGGTGGATTGGCGACGATCAGGTGAAAAGTCTGCGTCGCCACCGGCTCATACCAGTCACCACGGCACAGCCGCACACGTCCGCCGTGCACGGCGATGTTGTCAGCGGCGACGTGCGCCGCTGCCAGACTCTGCTCGACCGCCGTCACCTGCCAGCGCGGCCGCGCCTGCGCCAGAGCGATGGCGATGGCGCCACTGCCGGTACCGAGATCGAGGACGCGCGCCGGCTCCGGCAAAGACAGAGCGAGCGCCAGCGCGACGAGTTCCTCGGTCTCCGGGCGCGGCGCCAGAACGGCGGTGTCGATGCGCAAGCGCAGCCCACAAAAGATCTCATAGCCACAGAGATAGGCCAGCGGCTCGCCGTCGCCATAACGCCGCCAGAGCGCGTGCAGGCGCTCTTCCTGATCGGCATCGAGTTCTCTTTCAGAAGCGGCGTAGAGGGCAGCCACGCTGCAGCCGAGGACCTCGGCGAGCAGCAGGCGCGCCGCCTGCCCTGACTCTGGGCGGCTCTGCGCCTGTTGCCGCAACCATACGCCGCTGCGCATCAGTCGGCCTCGGCGAGAGCGGCGAGCTGATCGGCCTGATGCTCGCGCTGCAGGGCCGCCAGCAACTCCTGTAGATCACCGTCCATGATCTCCTGCAAGGCGTAGAGGGTCAGGTTGATGCGATGGTCGGTGACCCGACCCTGCGGAAAATTGTAAGTGCGAATGCGCTCGGAGCGATCTCCAGAGCCAACCAGATCGCGCCGCAGCGAAGCGGTCGCCGCCTGCTGTGCCTTTTGCTGTCCGGCGAGCAGACGCGCCGCCAGCAGACTCATGGCACGAGCACGGTTCTTGTGCTGTGAACGCTCATCCTGACATTCGACGACGATGCCGCTCGGCAGATGGGTGATGCGTATAGCCGAATCGGTCTTGTTGACGTGCTGGCCGCCGGCGCCGCTAGAGCGGTAGGTGTCGACGCGCAGATCGGCCGGCTGAATGTCGACATGGGTGATCTCCTCATCGACGGGCAGGATGGCGACGGTGCAGGCGCTGGTATGGATGCGCCCCTGCGCCTCGGTCACCGGCACGCGCTGCACGCGATGCACGCCGGACTCGAACTTGAGGCGACCGAAGATGCCCTGGCCCTGTATTTCGGCGATGATTTCCTTATAGCCACCATGTTCACCCTCGCTCGCCGACATCACCTCGAGACGCCAGCCCTGACGTTCGGCATAGCGGCTGTACATGCGAAAGAGATCGCCGGCGAACAGCGCCGCCTCATCGCCACCGGTGCCGGCGCGGACTTCGAGATAAACGGCGGCGTCATCGCGCACATCGACCGGCACCATGGCATCGAGCAGGGCCTGCTCGAGCGCTGGACGACGCCGATCGATATCGAGCATCTCCTGCTCGGCGAGGGTCTTGAAGTCGGGATCGAAGCGCAAGCGTTCCGCTTCGTCGCGCTCCTGCTCGAGCTGTTGATAGCTCTGCCAGGCCTGCACCATGGGATCGAGCCCAGCGCGCTCGCGCGCCAGCTTGCGAAATTGCTCCGGACGCGCCAGCACCGCAGGATCGGCGAGCAGAGCCTCGACCTCCTCGTATCTTTCGACCAGCTGTTCGAGTTTGTGCAGCAGGGAGGGCTTGATCAAGACGCGTCATCTCCGGTGTCGAGCCCGAGGAGACGCAGACCAGCCTGCAGGCTGGTCTGATCGCCGGCCGCTGACCAGGAGCGCAGCACGACACTCGGTTGATGGGTGAATTTATTGGTCAGGGTGCGCGACAGGCGCTCGATGACTTGGGCCGCCTCCTGACCGCTGGCCAAGGCTTGCAGAGCTTTCTGCAACTCGGCTTGGCGCCACTCCTCGACCTGAGCGCGCAGGCGGCGCACGGCGTCGACGCCAGCCTGCTCCTGGCGCTGCAGCATGAGCTCGCGCGCACGCTGCACGATGATATGCTCGGCCTCACCGGCGGCGTCGACGCGCGCCTTGCGGTTGTCTTCGATGACGTGCATGAGATCATCGACGCTGTACAGATAGACGTGGTCGATGTCCGCCACTTCCGGCTCGACGTCGCGCGGCACGGCGATGTCGACCATGAGCATGGGCTGATAGCGGCGCTTCTGCTGCGCCTTCTCGACCATGCCCTTGCCGATCAGGGGCAGAGGGCTGGCGGTCGATGTGATGACCAGGTCGACCATGCCCAGAACGTCGGGAATATCCTGCAAGGTGACGGCACGGCCATGGATCTCCGTCGCCAGCTCGGTGGCCCGCGCCAGGGTGCGGTTGGCGACGATGAGATCGCTCACCCCCTGTTCACGCAGATGCAAGGCCACCAGGCGTATGGTCTCGCCGGCACCGACGAGCAGTGCGCGGGTCTTTTTCAGGTCACTGAAGATGCGCCGCGCCAGGCTGACAGCGGCATAGCCGACCGAGACCGGGTGCGCGCCGATCTGCGTCTCGGTGCGCACCTGTTTGGCGCAGGCGAAGACGTTCTGAAACACCCGATCGAGCTCGCCGCCCAGGGTGCCTGCCTGCTGCGCCTGCTGGTAAGCGGTCTTCATCTGTCCGAGGATCTGCGGTTCGCCGAGGATCATCGAATCGAGACCGGAGGCGACGCGCATCATATGGCGCAAGGCCTCTTCGCCCTGCCAGACATAGCTGACCGGATGCAGCCGATCAGGATCGAGCTGGCGTTGCTGCGCCAGCCACGCCAGCAGCTGCTGCGACTGGATCTGGCCGACGAGATAGAACTCGGTGCGGTTGCAGGTCGACAAGATGGCCACTTCCTGCACCGGCAAAGAGGCGCGCGCATGCGCGAGACCAGCACTGAGCTGCTCCCCATCGAAGGCGATTTTTTCACGCAGATCGACACTCGCCGTCTTATGATTGATACCCAAGGCCAACAACGCCATGCAGGAGTAGCTCCTTCGCAGCCCGACAGAGGGGCGATTTTCCTTTATTGTAGGGACAAACTCAACGGACGATCTTGACCCGTTGCGCGACAAGCCCCGCCGTTCAGGGCGGGGAAGGATAGCGCGGGCGGCGTAGCCGCCCCTGCCTTGGTCTTTCAGTGCGGCGTCTGCTGTTGTTCGATATACTGGCGCACAATACTGATGGGTGCGCCGCCGCATGAGGCGGCGAAGTAGCTGGGCGACCACAGCCTGCCTTTCCAGTAGCGCCGCCGGATGTCCGGGCGCTGCTTGCGCAGCATCCGGCTGGAAACGCCCTTGCGGC
>JAKBFV010000109.1 GCA_021833365.1 Pseudomonadota bacterium
AGATGTTCGACAGCAGAACACGGCGTTCGACGTCCTGGTCGCGGGTCAGCGCGTCACGCGGTACCGAGAGGATCTTTTCGGCCTCATCGAGCTGACCACGATGCATGTAGAGCTCACCTTTGCTCAGCCAGGTCTGCTGTTTGATCGAGCTCAGCGTGTCCTGCTGAATGATGCGCGAGTAAACGGCATCAGCGTAGCGCGGCATGTCGATGCGACTATAGATATTGCCGAGCAGCAGTTCGGTCTCGCCGGTCTGATCGTTGAAGTGCTTTTGCGCCTTGCCGGAGAGGATGCCATTGATGGCGGCGTAGTAGCGACCGGAGTAGTAGTCGAACAGGATCGAGCCATAGAGAAACTGGCGGATGTCGGCCTGGTTGTCGACCAGACTGGTATCCTGATCAGGAATGATGTCGTCGCCACCACCGAGGGCCTGATCAGCGCGTGCCGGCCAGGTGGTGAAAGCGATGGCGAGCGTCAAGGCCAGGGTCGAAGGCAGAAACCGGGCAAGTCGTTTCATGGCGTTCTTCTAATGGAGGCTGGAGAGTGCTGGCATCATCCTCGTCTATTGTTTGATGTCCCAGTCGTGGAACTGAAATTCGGCCATGGACTTGTTGGCGTCGTCGGAAGCGTGTAGTTCGATGTATTTGCGCGCATCGCCCTTGACGAAGTCGTAGGTCAGGACACGCTGGAAGCTCTTGCCATGTGGGTCATAGCCGGTGACGATGACCTTGAATTCGTGTGAACCGGTGCTGATATTGCCGTTGAAGACGCGATCCATGCCGCCTTTGGTGAGCGCGGCATATTCCTGCGCGGTATAGAAGTGATAAGCGACGTTCTTGCCATCGAGGCTGACGTTGATGTCGACCAGACGCACGCTCGAGCCGACTTCGAGGGAGACGTAAAGGGCTGACTGCGAGCTCGGGTAAAGCAGCTCGTCTTCGAGTTGACTGAGTTCGCTGTTCAGATTGAGGACGTTTTCCTTGAGAGTCTGCAAGTCGGTGGAGGCCGTGTTCGCGGCGCTGTCCTCGGCTCTTGCCAACGTTCCCCAGCTGATCGTCAGTACGACCAGCAACAGCTTCAATGCCGTCATCATGCCATCCCGGTTCATTATGATTTGCGTTATTCTTGATCTGGGCTGCATCCGATGCAGGTCGGGTGCAGGCGCTCAATTAACGCATATCGCCTTGATCCCGTCAAAGCCCCAGCCGGGAGGGGGAGGGTCTGTCATTTTGTATTTTTGTAATTATTCGCCATGATCGTCGTCGCCGATGAGAATATGCCGGGGCTTGAAGAAGCCCTGGGGAAAGGGGCTTTCACCCTGCGCCGTTATCCCGGTCGGCAGATCGACGCCGACATGCTCGCTGACGCCGACGTTCTGCTGGTGCGCTCGGTGACGCGTGTCGATGCGGCCTTGCTGGCGCGCAATGATGGGCGACTGCGCTTTGTCGGCACGGCGACCATAGGGCGCGATCATCTCGATGAGGATCTATTGCGACGCCGTGGCGTGCAGGTGGTGTCGGCGCCGGGTTGCAATGCCCAGGCGGTGCTCGAGTATGTCCTCGCCGCGCTCTGTCTGTTGCAGACACTGCAGGGTCTCGACTGGCGTCAGCAGACTTTTGCGGTGGTCGGGCTCGGTCAGGTCGGGCAGCGCGTCGCGGCGCTGGCGACGGCGCTCGGCTGTCGCGTCGTCTATTGTGATCCGGTCGTCGATGACCGGCGCTGGCCGCGCCTGTCCTGGCGCGAGCTGCTGGAGCAGGCGCAACTGCTCAGCCTGCATGTGCCGCTGACGCGCACGGGTGATCATCCCACCTGGCATATGCTCGATGCCGCTGCTCTGGCGCATCTGCCGCCTGGCGGTGTGCTGATTTCGACCTGCCGTGGTGGTGTCGTCGATGAAGTGGCGCTACGCGCCTCTCTCACCACTGGGCACTTGGCGCATGCCGTCCTCGACGTTTGGGAGGGGGAGCCAGTCATCGATGCGCGCACCCTGGCGCTGGCGCGTCTGGCGACGCCGCATGTCGCCGGTTACAGCCAGGAAGGCAAGTGGCGTGGCAGTCTGCAGGTGCTGCAGGCGCTCTTTCGGTCGCTAGGCGAGGACTGTCCAGTACAAATGCCGCCTTCACCCTGCATCGATCTCGGTGAGTTGCAGGGCGAGCATGTCCTGGCGCGGGCCATGCTGCGCATCGTGCCGATCCTGCGCGATGACGCCGCCCTGCGTGCTCTGACAGCTGGTGATGGTGCCGGTTTCGACGCCTTGCGTCGGCATTATCCCTGGCGTCATGAGGCGTCAGCGTATCGCCTGGATACATCGGATCACCAGGCGGCAACGATTTTGCGACAGCTCGGCGTGCAGGTCGGTCCGCTGCTCTCTTGATGAGTCCGGCGGCGGACGGGTAAACTGCGCGGGCGACGACGCTTGCCGCACAATAAAGACAAGACGAAAAGACAAGACGATAGGGAAGTTGGCATGCCTCGTTTCTTTTTCATGGCTCTGGTGGGGGCGCTGATGCTGCCTGCTCTGGCGGATGACGTCGATCAGTACGTCCAATACGTCGGTGTCGGCAGCTTCAACAATGGACTGTTCGGCGATTACCAGATCGGCAACAAGTACGGCAATATCGAGTTGCGCGCCGGGCAATTCCGTCAGATGGGTGGCGGCTGGAACTTCAATATGAGCGTGCGCCGCTACATCGAGCAGGATGCCAATGTCGATGGTTTCTACGTCGGCGCCTATGGTGGGCAGGTCGATGTCATCCAGGTCGGCAGCGATCTCGTGCGCAGAACCGGCGTCGGTTTCGAAATGGGCTATCAGTGGGTCAGCCCTTACGTGAAAGAGGAGCTCTTTGGTGGTCTCGGTATCGATCGTCAGGAGTCGCAGGGTACCTCAGCGGTGCAGGCGACGCCGTCTTTCCTGGTCGGTGTTTCGGTTTCCCTCGATCTGCATCCCAAGCGTGCGGGCAAGTCATCCTAAGGTGAGTGCGCCGGGATAAGGCGTGTGAGCACTGGCCAAATCGACATGCTTATGTTAGTCTGAGCCATCCGATTGTACGCGATGCCAAGGAGATGGTCCTTCGTGCAGGTCGAGGCTGAGCAAGAACAACAACAAATCGAGCCTGAGCTGCGGCCTTTCGCAGCCGTCGATGCGTCTTTCTCGATGGGGGATCGGGACCGGGTTCTGGTGGCCGGTGTCGTCCTCTATATCGTTTTATCGGCTCTCGATTATTTCTGTTTTGAGCGCGCCGTACCTTATGCCGCAGCTCTGCGCGTCACAGTGGCCACCCTCCTGCTGGTTTCTCTTTGGCGTTATGCCCGTGATGTGCGGCGCCAGGAAGTCTTCGATCGCCTGCAGTGTCTGCTCGGCATCGTCGTCGTCCTGACCCTCGAATACGCGGCAGCGCTGGCACCGCTGGCCTTGCATGAGGTCTACCTCGTCGGCCTTCTGTTATCTTGGATGTTCACCGCCTTGCTCATGCAGTTGAGTCTGCGCTGGATGTGGCCGATGATGGCGTTCACTTTTCTACTGCATAATTTTGTCGGAATTTTGCACGAGCAGCCGCTGCGGCAGGCTTTTTTCGATGATATCTGCATGATCGCTGGTGCCTGCATGATCGCCTCGACGGCCTATCTTATGGCGCGCGCACAGACCCTGGTGCGCCAGGAAATGCAACGGGCACGTCACCATTTCAGTCAGTTGCAGGAGGTGAATGCGCGGCTCGAAGATCTGTCGACGCGCGATCCTCTTACCGATCTGGAGAACCGGCGCAGCTTCGAGGACCGCTACGATGCCGAGTGGCGGCGCTGTTTTCGCGCCCGGCAGATGCTCGGCATCATGGTCATCGACGTCGATCACTTCAAGCAGTACAACGACAGTTGCGGTCATATCGCCGGTGACCAGTGTCTGCGCCGTATCGCCGACATCATCGCCTGCGCAGCGCGGCGGCCAGGTGATATCGTGGCGCGTTTTGGTGGCGAGGAATTCG
>JAKBFV010000053.1 GCA_021833365.1 Pseudomonadota bacterium
TGATCGCCAGCCACGAGGTCGATTCGCTGCTCGCCTTTCCGCCGGTGCAGCGCATGATCGCCAATGGCCAGCGCCCCATCCTCTTCGTCGATCGCATCCGCAACAAGACCATGGAGCATATCGACACCGAGTCGATTACCGACACCATCATGACCAAGCTGGTGCAGTCCGGCGCCTTCCGTTTCGTCGACATGACGGCGGCGACGTCCCTGCGCAAACAGCTGGACTATCAGAACAACAGCGGCATGGTCGATCCTTCCAAGGCCATGGCCATGGGGCAGCAGATCGGCGCCCAGTACATGCTCTATGGCGAGATCGCCAACATCACCCAGCAGAACTCGAGTGAGCGCTCGGTCTATTACAAATTCACCCTCAAACTGACCTCAGTGCGCACCGGCGAACTGATCTGGATCGGCGAGAAGCAGATCCGCAAGATCGAGAAAAAGCCGCTTTTCGGCCTCTAAAATGAACCCGCGACACGCCTGATAGCGGCCCTGGACTTTTAAGGAGGAAGCAGGAGTGGGCAGCCTCTGGCTGCGGGCTATCCCCCCCGTGTATGAAGCGCGGGGCTTCCTGCACCGAGCATGCGCTATCCATTCCGCGGCCTCGCGCCGCTCTGCGCTGCGCTGGCCCTCACCGCCTGTACGCACGCGCCGACCCTGCCCGTCCACCTCAGCGATCAGGGCAAAAAAGCAGCAGCGCAAGGCCAAGCTGGCGCCGCTGCCGCCCACATCGTACCTCCGCGTCTGCTGGTCTTGAACTTTGTCGCCACCGACGAAAAAGTCTTCGCTTTTTTACCGGAGCTGGCCGGTAACCCCGGCGCGCGCGCGCAACGCCTGCAACACGACTTTCTCGACACGCGCATCGGACGTGCGACGGTTCTCGGCGCCGACTGGCTGGACACCGATCTGCAGCAGTACCCAGGCTGGGTGGTGCTCGATCGCCTGCCCTGGGAAGCACAGCTCAGTCAGCTGGCCAACCGCAAGGATCTCATGCAACTCATCGCTGCTGCCAAGCCCGACGTGCTCATCGTCGCGACGGTCGAGGATGTCGGCGTGCGTGAGTCGAATTTTTCTGGCTACGGCCTCGACACGTCGGTGCGGCGCTACGAACTGCATATTTTTGTACGCGCCGTCGATGCCCATGATTTCAAGGTGCTCGCCAGCGGCGAGTATGGCGCTGAGTCCGCGACCAGCGCCTCAGAGCATGGCCGCTCGCGTAATAGTGGGCGCATCCGCGACCTCATGCGCCAGGCGGTCGCCGCGGCGGCACAGGATCTCATCGCCAAAATCGGCCCGCCGAACCCGCAACCCCATCCTTAAGTGGCGCTGCGCTCAAGCGGGAAGAGCGTAGGAGCGCTGCCAGATACGCTGATAGCGCTCAACTTCCGCCTGCCAGCGCTCTTCGCTCCACCCCAGTTCCTGACGGCACAGGGGCGCGATGAGCGCCAGGAACTCGCTGCCACCCTGCCGGTAGAGCAGGCCGATGCGCGTACGCCGCAAGAGAAGATCGTCGAGATGCACCACCTGTTCATGGCGCAAGGACCAACGCATCTCAGCGAGGCTGTAATCGAGCCCGGACCGCAGCGCCTGTTCCTCGGCCGGCAAAGCCTCGATCTGCCGGGCGGCACGGCCAAAACGCGCGCCCAGACGGTCTGCCGGCGCCGGCGCGAAAACCGCTTCGCCGCGATCACGCACGACGATACCGAGACGCGGCGCGGCAGCGCGCAGAACGTCGAGAGCGATCTGCCGAAAAGTCGTCAGTTTGCCACCGGTCACGGTGATCATACCCTGCTCGACAAAGACCGAGTGGTCGCGCTTTTCCTGGGAGGGATGCAGACCGCGCCCGGAACTGACGATAGGCCGCACGCCACTGAAAGTGGCGATCACATCGGCCTCGACCAGGGCTGCGGCGGGGAACTCGTGGTTGGCGGCGCTCAGCAGATAATCGAGCTCGGCGCGACTGATATGCGCTTCCTCATCGAGATCCTGCTGATGATCGAGGTCGGTCGTGCCGATGATGGTCCGTCCCTGCCAGGGGTAGATGAACACCGCCCGGCCGTCCTTGGGATGCATGAAGATGGTCGCTTCGCGCACCGGCAGACGTTCGCTGGCGAGGACCAGATGACTGCCGCGCAAAGGACGCACCCGTTTCGAGGTGGTGATGGTGGAGCGCAGGCGATCAGCCCAGGCGCCCGTCGCATTGATCAGGGTGCGGCAGGACAGTTCCACCGTCTCGCCGCTCTCGACATCACGCAGGCGCGCGCCGACCACCTCACCGGCGTGCAGCAGCGGCGCTTCGACGCGGGTGTAGTTGCGTACACAGACGCCCGCCCCCATCGCTTCTTCGAGAACGCGTAAAACCAGTCGTGCATCATCGACCAGGGCGTCGGTGTAGCGCGAGCCACCACGCAAGCCCTGCTCACGGTAGCCCGGCATCTGTTCAAGAAATTTCGCCCGCGCCACATAGCGATGATCGCGCACACGCGCCAGCAGGTCATAGACACTGAGTAGGAGACCGAAGACCCAGGGACCGGGAAAGGTCTTGTCATAATGCGCGAACCAGTAGCCCAGACGCGTCACCAGGCCAGGGGCCTCACGCAGCAAACGCTCACGTTCGACCAGGGAGTGCCAGGTGAGACGGATGTCGCCGGCAGCGATATAGCGCAGGCCACCATGCACCATCTTGGAAGAGCGGCTCGACGTTCCCCAGGCAAAATCCGCCTGCTCGACGAGCAGCACCTTGCAGCCACGGCGCGCCGCCTCACGCACGATACCGGCGCCGGTGATGCCGCCACCGACGACGATCAGATCCCAGTCGACCGCCTTCAACTCGGCCATAGGCTTGCGCTCATTCACCGCCTGTCTCCCTCCGTCATGTCTTACCGCCCTCAAGCCCGCGACCGGGCGCGCCATTTTAAGGCAGGCGTGGACGTAGGATAAGGCCGCTGACGACCACGATCATAGACAAAAAAGGACAGCGTTCAGGCGGGTTTGGCGACCAGCAGGATACGCGTCATATGCTGCTCGCCCAGTGCCGTCAGCTTCCACTGCGGATCCCCAGCGGCGCGACTGTCGCGCAGGCGGGTGATCAGACCCAAAGAGCGCAATTGCACGCGAATGGCGCTGAAGCTGAGGTCACTGAGACGCACATCGGTCATGGCATGGGCCTTCGCACGCACTTTCTGGGCATCGGCGAGACCGGCGACACGCAGACCTTCAGCGAGGCGATCGTGCAGCAGCTGCTCCGGCTGGGCTTCCCCGAGATGCGGCGCGATCATCAAAAACAATTCATTCCAGCTCAGCCGCGAACGCAGATTGGTGATCTCGCAATGGCCTCCCGCATAGACGTTGGCCTGATAGGAAACCTCCACTTTATCCTCGCCCTGGGCGAGACTTTCCAGGCGCACCTGACCGGTCAACCACTGCTCGCGCTCGGTCTCGAGCTGAGCGATACGCATCTGCGCCTGCCGCAGCTTGTCCTTGAGTTCCTCATCCTGTGGCAAGGCGGGAAGAAGGCCACGCGCCGGTTTGGCCTGAATCAGCTGCGCCATGGTGGTGCGCAGGGTGAGAGCGAGATCCTCGACCTCATTCCAGGTCACCACCATGCCGCGCGCCATCGTCGCACGAAACTCCTGAAAGCGCAGGCGCCCTTCCGGCGTCGCCTCCTGCCAGGCGACTGGTCGCTGTCCCGGGTTCTCATGCATCAGCACCAGCACCGGTTTCTGCTTGTGCTGGGCGTAGACGATCTCCTGATGGGTGCGGCTGACACCGCTCGCCGTCAACGTCCCGTAGCGGCTGCCGAGCAGCAGCAGGACATAATCACAAGCGTCGATAGAAGCGCGCACCTGCTGCCAGTGCGCACGCTCGCTGCCATCATGATCGCGAAAAACCACCGGCAGGCAATGCAACTCCGGCAATACTTCGTAGACCTGTCGCCGTGCCTCGATCAAATCCAGGTACGTCGCACTGAGAAAGACCTGATACACCTTCGTCGCCGTCACAGCATCCCATCCTTATGATCACTGCGTCACAGTTTCATCCGCCGATGATAGCTTGTCGGCGCGCCGGCTCCAAGTTCATGTAAAACGAGCCATCTCCACGGCCGGCATATCACGTCCGAGAAAACGACTGCCCAAAGCCTGAAAGCGCAGAGGAATGTCGGTCACCACATAGCGATAGTCCGGCCTGCCGCGTTGTGGATTGGCCAGATCCATGCCCTGCAAGAGCGCCGCCGCCTGCTCGGCCACGGTCAGGGCAGAATCGACGAGGCGCACCTGACCACCGACCACCTCCTGCAGCAGGGGTTTGAGCAAGGGATAGTGGGTGCAGCCGAGGACGAGGGTGTCGATGTTTTCGACAAACACCGGCTTCATGTACTCACGCGCTGTCAGACGCGTCACCTCATGATCGAGCCAGCCCTCTTCGACCAGCGGCACAAACAGGGGACAGGCCTGCGAATAGACACGCACATCCGGACTCAGGGCCTGGATGCTGCGCGCATAGGCATTGGAGTTGATCGTCGTCGGCGTACCGATGACACCGATGGCGTGACGGTCACTGACGGCAACAGCGGCACGCGCACCAGCATCGATGACGTCGAGCACCGGCACATCGACACGCGCCTTGATCACCTCACTGGCGACGGCCGCCATGGTGTTGCAAGCGACGACCAGGAGTTTGACCTGGCGTGCGATCAGGTAATCGGCGATCTGTGCGCTGAAGGACTGGATGGTCTCGACCGATTTGATCCCGTAGGGAACGCGCGCCGTATCACCGAAGTAAATGATGTTCTCGAAAGGCAGCCTGTCCATGAGGGCGCGCACGACGGTCAGGCCGCCGATGCCGGAGTCAAAAACACCGATCGCGTGCTCTCGCTCTGCCTTCACGACCATCTCCTCGCCAGCGAGATCTGCGCGGCGCATCGAAAAAAAAGGGGCTCAAAGCCCCTTTTTAGAGAACTTCGACCGACGTGCGCCCATCGAAGCATAAGCGTATGGAGCGGGAAACGAGACTCGAACTCGCGACCCCAACCTTGGCAAGGTTGTGCTCTACCAACTGAGCTATTCCCGCGAAGTGGGCGGCATTTTATGAATGACCGGCGGGTCTGTCAACCTTTTTTTACCATCGTTTCCTTGATCCACGCCATTCTGTCGGTGCCAGCCGGCTCTTGGGGAAATGCACGATTATCGCTAGAATGAAAAGCGCCATGATCGGGAGCTCGCTATGGACTGGGGGCAATGGATAGAGAAGCGCCTGCTGACGCCGGAACTGCGCGCGCATCTTGCCGCCAACCCCAAGCGCCTCGGTAGCCTCGGTTTCGATCCCTGGGGCTTCGATGCCCGCATCAACCGGCGCGCCCTCGCCCTGTGCAAGCCCCTCTACGACCACTACTACCAGACCGAGGTACTGGGTGCCGAGCATGTGCCGGCGCGCGGTCGTCTGCTGGTGATCGCCAATCACAGCGGCTTTTTGCCCATGGACGGCCTCTTGCTCGGCATCGCCCTGGCCACCAACCCCCATGGCGCACGGCTGCCGCGCGCCATGATCGAGCGCTTTTTCCCCACCGTCCCCTATCTCGGCAATCTGCTCAATGCCCTCGGCGCCGTTCTCGGCGACGTGCGCAACTGTGAAGACATGCTCAAGCAGGAAGAAGCGGTCATTGTCTTTCCGGAAGGCGTACGCGGCACCGGCAAGACTTGGCACCGGCGTTACCAGTTGCAACGCTTTGGCCATGGCTTCATGCACCTCGCCTGCGCCACCGCCACCCCTATCCTGCCGGTCGGCATCGCCGGTTGCGAGGAGTCCTTTCCCATGTTCGGCAACCTTCCTGGCCTGGCACAGTCGCTCGGCCTGCCTTATGTCCCGCTCGGCTTGCCCTTGCTGCCGAGCAAGGTGGTCATCAGCGTCGGTACACCGTTGCACTTTCATGCTCATGCCGGCGATGATGAAACGATCGTGGCAGGCCGCGTCGAGCAGGTGAAAACGAAGATCGCCGAATTGATCGAGCAGAGCCGCTGCCGGAGGCGTCAAAGTGCAGCCTGAGTCCCCTTCCTGTCTGCTCGTCACTGGCGCCGCTGGCGCCCTGGCACAGAGCGTCATCCGCCGCCTGCGCAGCACGCATCAGCTGGTCGTCTGCGATGCACGCCGCGAAGTCAGCATGCCACGCGACATACCGAGCTATCACGTCGACTTCAATAAACGCCACTTCGAGGACATCTTCCGTCGCCACCGCATCACTGGCATCCTCCATCTCGGCCGCCTGGGCCCCAATGAAGCGACGCGCATGCATCGCTACAATGCCAATGTTCTCGGGACGCAGCGCCTCCTCGATCTGGCGCTCAAGTACGAGATCGCCCAGGTTCTCATCCTCTCCACCTACTTCGTCTACGGCGCCTCACCCTACAACCCGGCACTGTTGACCGAAGCTGCTCCGCTCAAAGCCGCCGAGCTGACCATGGATTTGGTGGATTCCGTCGAGCTCGAGAATCTGGCCAGCATCTACCTGTGGAAACATCCACAGCTGCACATCACCCTGCTGCGCCCCTGCAACATCATCGGACCCGGGGTCAACAACAGCATCAGCCAGCTCCTGTCGAGCCGGCGCGCGCCCCTGCTGGCCGGCTTCTCGCCGATCATGCAGTTCATCCACCTCGACGACATGGCCGACGCCATCGTCCTGGCCGTGCAGAACCCACAGCCCGGTGTCTACAACGTCGCTCCCGCCGACTGGATACCCTACCATCGCGCCCTTGAGCTCTGCGGCTGCCGCGCCATCACCCTACCCTCGCTACCGCCCATGCTGCCCCTGCTGCTGGCGCGCTGGCGGCGCTGGCCGGGCTTCCCGCCCTATCTGCTGCACTATTTCAAATACCCGGTGACCCTCAATGGCCACCTGTTTGAGCAGACCTTCGGCTACTCACCGCGTCACGACCTGAAGACGATCCTGCAGCATTACCGCTTGCTCAAGTCGTAAGCCGGCCTCAGCGCACCAGACGTAAGCCCGGTTTTTTATCACCCGGCACCGGGGAGCGAGCAGGAGCGCTTTCATCCGTAGCGACGGGATCGGTGGGCTCCGGGGTCTCTTCATCAAAGAACATGCCCTGACCATTTTCCTTGGCATAGATCGCCAGCAGAGCACCATGCGGCACCACGATCGACCAGGGGACACCACCAAAGCGCGCAGAGAAACAGGTCTCATCAGCGCCGATGAGCAGGGCCTGCACCGCCATCGGTGCGACGTTGAGGACGATACGCCCATCCTGCACGAACTGCGCCGGCACCCGCGTTCCCGGGTGATGCGCCGCCACCAGGATGTAGGGCGTCATCTGATTGTCCACCAGCCACTCATAGATGGCTCGTGCCAGATAAGGTTTGCTCGAAGTCATCGTCATCCTACTCTCCCACCTGGTCCGTTCGCGCCACCGCCGTCGCTTCGCCGCCACCTTCCAGGTCATAAAAGTGCAAAAAAAAGGTGGGGACGAGCCCCACCCTATCACAAGATCACCGCTTGAGGATCAGTGGATGTCTTTCCAGTATTCCTTGTTCAACAGGTAGACCGGAATGAACAGGATGACCAGGAAGCCCCAGACCCACCAGCCAATGTGTTCGCGCTTGGTCTTGATCGGCTCGGCCATGTAGGCCATGTAGTTGACCAGGTCACCCACAGCCCGCTTGAAGCCTTCATCACCGAGCTCGATGTTCAGGGTCTCCAAGGCATTGGGCATGGCGACATCCTTGAACACGCGGTTGTTGACGCCCCAGGGGCGTTTGGCATCCGGGTAGAAGTTGAGCAGATAGGTATAGACCCAATCGGCCGAACGCAGGCGCGTCTCCAGGGTCAGATCAGGCGGCGCATTGCCGAACCAGGCCGCCTGCTCATCCTTGCGACCACCGGAGATCATATGATCACCGATCTTGGTCGTCGTCCACACCATATTGGCGAGCATGGTCTTATGATCGATGCCGAGATCATCGGCGACACGCTCGTAGCGCACATACTTGGCGGTATGGCAACCCAGGCAATAGTTGGTGAACAGTCGCGCGCCGCGCTGCAGAGAGGCGATATTGGTCGCATCGACAGGCGCCGTGAGGCACTCCTTGAGCTGACCACAACCATCCTCATCGCCTGCATGAGCCAGCATCGAAGGCAGCAGCAGAGCTGCCAGAATCAGTAGCTTCTTCATCAATGCTTCCCCCCCGTGACACGCTCAGGAACCCGCTTGACCGTCTCCATCGAGGTGTAGAACGGCATGAGCAGGAAGTACAGGAAATACAGCACCGTCAGCGAACGCGCCAGGAAGACGACGACCGGCGAGGGCTCGATCATGCCGATACGACCGAGGCCTAAGAAGCTGACGACGAAGATTCCCAGCCATACCTTGCTCATCCAGCCCTTGTAGCGCAGGCTCTTGACCGGGCTGCGATCCAGCCAGGGCAGAACGAAAAGGATGGCGATCGAGGCACCCATGACGATGACACCGGGGAAAGCCGAGCCGAACATCGACGGGGTGGCACGCAACATGGCGTAGAAGGGCGTGTAATACCACACCGGAGCAATGTGCGGCGGCGTGTGCAGCGGGTTCGCCGGCGTGAAGTTGGGTGCCTCGAGGAAATGCCCGCCCCCGGCCGGCCAGAAGAAGACGACACCGAGGAAGACGAACAGGAAGATGACGATACCGACGAGGTCGTGCACAGTGTAGTAGGGATGGAAGGGGATACCATCGAGAGGCTTGCCATCAGCACCCTTGTTCTTCTTGATCTCGATACCATCCGGATTGTTCGAGCCGACGTGATGCAGAGCCACGACGTGCAGGAAGACGAGAGCGACCAGGACCAGCGGAATGGCCACCACGTGCAGGGCGAAGAAGCGGTTGAGGGTGAGGCCGGAGATCACGAAGTCACCGCGCACCCAGGTCACCAGATCACCACCGACATAGGGAATGGCGCCGACCAGATTGAGGATCACCTGCGCTCCCCAGAAGGACATATTGCCCCAGGGCAGCAGATAGCCGAAGAAGCCTTCCGCCATCAGACACAGATAAATCGCCATGCCGATCAGCCAGAGCAGCTCACGCGGCTTGCGATAGGATCCATACATCATGCCGCGGAACATGTGCAGATAGACGACGACAAAGAAAGCCGAAGCGCCCGTCGAATGCAGATAACGGATGAGCCAGCCCATGTCGACATCGCGCATGATGTATTCGACCGAGGCAAAAGCACCATCGCCGGTCGGGTTGTAGTCCATGGTCAGCCAGATGCCGGTGAGCAGCTGATTGACTAGCACGACCATCGAAAGTACGCCAAAAAAATACCAGAAGTTGAAGTTCTTCGGCGCGTAATACTCGGACATATGGTATTTGAAGGTCTCCGTCGCCGGAAACCGGGCATCCACCCAGCCCATCAAATCCTGCCACAACTTGTTCATGCCGGATTCTCCTTGTCGACACCGATGGTGATGACGGTAGCGCCCGTATAGCTGTAAGGCGGCACCACGAGGTTCTTGGGAGCCGGAACACCGGCATAGACGCGCCCGGCGAGGTCATATTTCGAGCCATGGCAGGGGCAGAAGAATCCACCTTCCCAGCTCGGCTCGACCTTGCCCTTTTCCGGCACATACAGCGGCGAGCATCCCAGATGCGTGCAGATACCCACCAGAACCAGCATCTCCGGCTTGATCGAGCGCCACTCGTTCTTGCAATAGTCAGGCTGCTGCGGATCTTCGCTCTTGGGATCACGCAACAAGGGTGTGATCGTCTTCAGGCTGGCCAGCTCTTCCGGCGTACGGTGCAACACCCACACCGGCCGGCCGCGCCACTTCACCACGATCATTTGCCCTGGCTGAATGGGGCTCACGTCCACTTCCACCGGCGCTCCGGCCGCCTTGGCCTTGGCACTCGGATTCCAGGAACGCACGAAAGGCACAGCGGCCCCCACGACCCCCACCGCTCCCACCGCTGCGGTGGCTCCGATGAGCCACATACGGCGGCTGGTATTCACCCCGTCAGTACTCATGCATCGACTCTCCTCAAATTCAAACCCTGGCGCACTCGCAAGCACGCCCCCACAAAACCCGACCATGATAGATAAAGGCGCCCACCAGAACAAGCCGCTACAGCCCCTCGTTCTCTATCCCGCGGTAAGTTTAAGGATTATAGATGCGAAAAAAAATGACCCGGAACATGTCCGGGTCAATTTGGCTGGGGGACTAGGATTCGAACCTAGACAGACGGAGTCAGAGTCCGTAGTCCTACCGTTAGACGATCCCCCAAGAACACACTCAAGCTTAACGCTTGGAGTACTGCGGACGCTTACGCGCCTTGCGCAGACCCAACTTCTTACGCTCGACTTCACGCGCATCACGGGTGACGAACCCGGCCTTGCGCAAAGGCGAACGCAGCTCTTCGCTGTACTCGATCAGAGCGCGGGTGATGCCATGACGAATGGCGCCGGCCTGACCACTGATCCCACCACCTTTGACGGTGACGAGAATATCGAACTTCTGTGCCAGCTCGACCAGCTCGAGGGGCTGACGAACGACCATGCGCGCCGTCTCACGACCAAAATACTCGTCGAGACTGCGATCATTGACCTCGATCTTGCCCGTGCCAGGACGCAAAAAGACACGCGCACTCGAGGTTTTACGACGACCGGTTCCGTAATTCTGCTGCATCATCTTCACTCACTCAGATCTCGAGAGCCTGCGGCTGCTGCGCCGCATGCGGATGCTCGGAGCCACCATAGACCTTCAACTTGCTGAACATGGCGCGCCCAAGCGGACCCTTGGGCAGCATGCCGCGCACGGCCGCTTCCAGAACCCGTTCCGGCTTCTCCGCCACCAGCTTATCAAACCGCACACCCTTGATGCCACCGGGATAACCGGTATGGTGCCAGTACATCTTTTGCTGCGCCTTGTTGCCGGTGACCGCGACACGACCGGCGTTGACCACGATGATGTAGTCACCCGTATCGACGTGCGGAGTATACTCCGGCTTGTGCTTGCCGCGCAGGCGCGCAGCTAGTTCACTGGCCAGACGACCCAAGGTCTTCTCGCTGGCGTCGACTACATACCAGTCGCGCTTGACGGTTTCCGGCTTCGCACTGAAAGTTTTCATGATCGTCTGCCTAACTCATTAACACCCAGGGACATAGGCCCCGGAAAAGCTGAGCGCGAATCTTACCCAAGCTCGCGCTCATTGACAACACTTTATAGCAGCTTTTTAACACTCAGGCGATTTTAACATCGATGCTGCGCGGCGCCTCGCGCACCACCTTGGGGATGGTCACGCTCAGCACGCCATCCTTGTACTCCGCCGCCACCTGAGTGTCGTCGGCATCTTCCGGCAGACTAAAGCTGCGCGCGAAGCGGCCATAAGCACGCTCGACGCGGTGATAACGCGCCGCCGCGTCGCCCTCTTCCTTTTCCATCTGCCGCTCACCGCTCAGCACCAGCACATGATCGTGCACATTGAGCTTGACGTCCTCACGCCTGACCGCCGGCAACTCGGCCTTGATGACATAGGCTCTGCTCGACTCGCTGATATCGACAGCGGGCAACCAGTCTGCACGCGTCATCAATTCACGGCCGCTGTCGAGCGTCGCCGATGTCCGCGCCGGCGCCGCGCCGCGGTTGTATTGCTGCAAGATGTCTTCCAGTTCACGAAACGGATTCCAACGACTCATGATCTCACCTCCTGTTCAGGATTGCGTACCTCACATCCTTACATTTGGAGATCAGCGCCATGATTTCAAGAGCCGACGCCTCAGGGTTGCGGCTCGCGTACGCCGGCAACATGCACGGACTGGAAGCGCTGTTCATGGATGATGCTCTGCAGATTGCGCATGGTGTTATACGGCGCCTCCTGCAGCACGATATTGATCGCCCAGGCCGGCAGATGCCCGCGCGGATCGACGTGACCTTCGGTACTGACCTCGACCAGGCCATGCCCGAGGGGACGAAAGGTCCAGTCCGAGCGTAACTGCCGCGTGCGAATGAAGGATGGGCGCGGCGGATAGAACGCTGGATCGGCGTCACGCGCCTCGAGATGGACGACCAGCGTTTGCGGATCCTGCCACCAGTGCCCCTGCATCAAGGTATCGCGATTGGCCAGGGGCCAGGGCATGTGCGTCTCCATCAACAGGACATAACTGTGCTGCGCCTCGTTACGATGCAAGGCGAGAACACGCTGGCAATGATCGATCCAGTCGGGAGCAGCGTCGACGTCATAGAACAAGGCGACGAGGGCGGCGAGCGAACTATGCACGACGGTGCGCGCACGGAAAGCCTTGATCGCCGAGTCCTCCTGCACGCCGGTCCAGACCTGAACCTGATGACGATCGATAGCGAGATCCCAGCCCTCGGCATATACCGACACACTGACCCAGCATAATAGAGCCAGCCAAACTTTATCGAACTTACGCATCATTCCGGCTCCTTGATACCATCGACCTGCGCCGTTTCATACTTGTGCCGATGCACCTGCCTATGCAGATTGCGCAGGCTACCAAAGGGCAAGTCGGTCACCACGAGATTGGTCGCCCAATCGGGCACCACGCCACCGGGCAGCCCAAAGCCGGTGAAAGTGACATCGACCAGGTCATGCTCTCCCGGCCGCAGGATCCATTCATTGCGCATCTGCGGCATGCGCACGCAATCGCGACAAGCACCAGCACCGCCGGGCTCGCTCGCACTGCTCAGGTAGACGGTGCCATCCGCCGCCTGGCGCAGCGAACTCTTCATAAAAGAGTCACGATCATGGAAGGGAAAGGGCACCGACAAGACCAGATAGCTGTATAGATGCCGGGCATCGACGCGGTCGATGACGCTGACCTGTTGCACGCGATGCATCCATGCCGGTAGATGCTCGGTGTCCTCGATCAGAGCGACCAGGCTCGCCAGGCGCGCATGCACCTGGGTGTAGGCACGAAACTCGCGCACACCGGTGCCGGGCACGGCACGCACCTCGACACGGATATGATGCTGTTGATCATCGACCACCGGCACCCAGGGCGCCTCTGTCGCGATGGCAACAGCCGGCAGCAGGGACCACAAGAAAAACCACGCCGCAAGATTTCTTATTGTCGTTATCGTCATGAGCGCCGCAGGCCGTCCTGTCGTCGATTCGGACGTGCATTATGCCGGAAATTGTCCTGCTTGCACGGTTTTGATCGATGAACTGAGAGCTTCTTCCGCATCGCTGACCCTGTCGCCCGGCTACCTGGGCGATACGGCCAGTGACTTTCCCAGAGGGCCGAAGAGAATTGGTACTTTCGTTTCACAAAAAAACAACTGAAAGGACAACACCGCCAGTCGAGTTGCCGACTTTCACGGTAGTCGTCGCCGCGACTTCCCATTATCATGGCGACGCTCCGGATCGATCGGGATGCGTCGACCGGGATGCGTCATCGCTGCATAAATAGAAAGGGACCCACGATGCACTCTTCGACAAAAACCGCGTTTATGAACCGCACCTGGGGCGAATGGCTGTCCAGCCTGCCGATGTTCGCCCTGCTCCTGCTGACCCTGATCATCGGCACCGGCGAAATGGTCCACGGTCAGCTCCTGCGCATGGGTGAGCGTTTTTTTGGCAATCCCAGCGATGGCGTGCAGTACTTCATGCTGCGCGCCGACCCCAGTCGCCCGACCTGCGATGCACATCCCGACATCGACGCTCTGGTCCGGCAACAGGCCAGCAGCAGTGCCTCCGGCGGCGATGACTTCGGCGGCCTGTTCGCGAACGCGCCGGTCGATCAGTCAGCCATCCGCGAATCGGTGCAAAAGTCGGTGGCCCTGTGTCAGCAACAACATCTGATGTACCACAAGATCACCCACTATCTCACCCCAGGCCTGCGCCTCTACCGCGGCTTCGAGACCTCCTTCTTCTGGCTCTTCCACTTCGGCATGGACAACCGCTCCCTGCTGCTGCTCCTGGTCGTCTTCGTCGCCTCCCTGACCACCACCTTGAGCCACCACCACATCGGCCTGCGCCCGGCGCGCAGCGTCGCCGACTTCCGCACACAGGCGATCGCCATGACCTTGGCCAACGCCCTGCTGGTCGTCGCTTCGGCCAGCCACCTCTGGTCCGACATGAACTCGGGCGTGCCCATCGACAAGCCGTGGATCTTCTGGATCTGGATCCTCATGTTCAGCCTACTGACCCTGATCAGCGCCACCCAGATCGTCCGTATACCGGCGCGCGCCGAAGCCGGCGGCTCCTGGGGCAAGGCGCTGCTGTCCATCCCCCTCTATGCCTTCATGGCGATCAACGGCAGCATCTATTTCATGAGCCATGGCGATCGCCCCGCCCTGTCCATCTATATGAACCAGATGCTCGATCTGTCGAACATCTTCCTCAATCTGGCGCTTTACATCTGGACCGGCATGCTGCTCAAGCAGACGCGCGTCGTCGACAATTTCCTCGACATCCTGCGGCCCTGGAAATTCTCGCCGGAGATGCTCACCTATATCATCCTGCTCGCCGCCGCCGTCCCCACCGCCTACACCGGCGCCTCCGGGATCTTCGTCATCGCCGCCGGCCCCCTCATTTATCATGAAGTGCGCCACTCCGGTGGCAGCCGTCAGTTCGCCCTGGCGGCGACGGCGATGTCCGGCTCGCTCGGCGTCGTCCTGCGCCCCTGCCTGCTGGTCGTGCTGATCGCCGCCCTGAACAAGGAAGTCACCACCGCCCAGCTCTTCCAGTGGGGCTTCTGGGTCTTTCTGCTGACCTCGACCCTGTTCTTCATCATCTCGCAGCTGCACCGCGTCCGCCGCGTCCAGATCGAGCGCGCCAGCGTCGCCATCCCCGGCATGATCCGCAACTGCGTGCCGGTGGTGCCCTACATCATGATCATCGCCCTGGTCGTGCTCGCCTACCGCTTCCTGCTCAACACGCCGCTCAATGAGTTCACCGCGCCGGTGATCATGCCCATCATCATGCTGGTGCTGGTGGTCTTCGACAAGCTGCGTCGCCCCACCGCCACCTCGAACGAACGACGCAGCGAGCGCCGCTCCGGGCTGGAGGAGTCGGTGCGCTACGCCACCAACGAGACCACCGGCCACATCGGCGCCCTGATCATGCTCATGTGCCTGTCCCTGTCCATGGGCGGCCTGGTCGAGCGCTCCGGCATCATGGATCTGGCACCGACGCACTTCCCCAACATCTGGCTGGCCATGGCCTTCCTGGTGGTCACCAAGGTGCTCGTCGGCATGGTCATGGACCCTTTTGGCGCCGTCATCCTGGTGTCCGGCACCCTGGCGCCGATCGCCTACCACAACGGCATCAACCCGGTGCACTTCTGGATGATGGTGCTGGTCGCCTTCGAACTCGGCTATCTGCTGCCGCCGGTCGCCCTCAACCAGCTGCTGACCCGTCAAGTCATCGGCGAGGAAGAGATCGACAAGGCCGACCACGAGGTCAAAGACCTGCGCTTCTTCCGCCGCTATGAACGCTGGATCGTGCCGGTGACGGTGATGACCATCGGTCTCATCATCGTCGCTTTCGTGCCCCTGCTCATGGTCGGCAAATAAGTCCCTCCTGACTTATCCCCTCTCCGTCTTGGACGGAGAGGGGATCTCCACCGCATCAGCACCCATCAGCTGCGCCGCAGCATCCATTCGCGCAGAGGCATGCGCAGCGTCTGCCAGCGTTCACGCGGAATCATGCGCAGCAGATAGGTCAGAGCCATCGCCGCGAATACCGTCGCCAGCACGGCCGGCAACCAATCCACCTGTACCGGCAGCAACAGCACATCGTGCATCACCACCGAGGTCAGGCAGATCAGCGCTGCCGCCACCCCGAGCCACTGCCGGCTCACCCAGGTGCCCGCCAGGAGCAAAACCAGTCCGATGATTCCCACGACCTGAAGAAAATTGGGCATGACGATCGTCATATTCAGTCACCTCGCATCACAGAAGCCTTAGGATGAATGCGCTTCCGTTCCGGTGGGATCACCCACAGATGTATCTCCGACATCCACGAGCATGATACACCACATGACGGATTGTCTGGCAAGATACTTTGCATTCAGCCAGAACGAGCGCATTACAGCAAAAATTGTCGAACAATCTCTGCTGTATTTAAGAGTACACACGTTCACTGAAAATGGCAAGGGTTAAGTAACGCGATCGCTGTCACAGTCACCGATGCAGCCATCTTCACCAGATACCGCCGAGAGCCTGCACCAGCAAGGCCTCGGCATTGAGATCCTGGGCCTGTAGTTGCCGCCAAAGCAGCTCTTGCGCCAGCCAGTTGCTGCGCGCCTGCAGGACATTCGCTGCCGCCACCGTGCCGGCGTCGTACTGATGCTGGGTCAGCTGCAGAGTCTGCTGCGCCGTGCGCAGGCTGATTTGCGCCGCCGCTTCTTGTTGTCGCAACCCCTGCACCGCCACCCAGTCATCCTGAGCCTCCTGGATCGCCTGCAGGATGGTCGCCCGATACTGCTCCGCCGTCTGGCGATAACTGGCACGGGCGATGGCCAGCTCGGCGCGGCGCAGGCCGCCGGCGAAGAGGGTCTGTGCCAGACTCGGGCCGATCGACCAGGTGCGGTAGGGGGTGGCGCGCAGATAGCCGAGCTGGCTCGATGAAAAGCTCGCCCCCAGGCTCAGCACCGGAAACCAGGCGAGCTCGGCAATATGCACGGCGGCATTGGCAGCGGCGACCTGGCGCTCGGCGGCAGCGACATCGGGGCGGCGTTGCAGAAGCGTCGCCGGCAGCCCTGGCGCCACGGCCAGTCGCTGCGGCAGGCGCGTCGGCAAGGCCAGGGTCGCGATCCCCGCCGCTTCGCCACACAGGGTGCTCAGAGCATGACGCAGCTGTTGTTCCTGCCAATGATCGTGTGCGACCTGCTGCTGACTGACGGCGAGATTGCCTTGCGCGAGCAGGAGGGCTGCTGTCGAGACGACGCCGGCGTCGAGCTGGTGCTGGGTCATCACCAGGAGTTTTTGATTGACAGCGAGCATCTCACTGTCGAGGCGCTGCTGCTGATCGGCCGCCAGCAGGGCAAAATAGGCCTGCGCCACCTGCGCCGTCAGCGACAGCTGCGCCGCTGCCAGCAACTGCTGCTGCGCCTGCGCCAGGGCTTTTTTCTGCCGTACCTGCCAGCGCACCGTGCCCCAGATATCCGGCACCCAGCTCGCTTGCCCGCCCCAGCCGCGCGAAGTACCGACACCGAGAGCGGTCTGACCGCGGCTGACCTGGGCGCTGGCCGACACGGTCGGCCACCAGGGCGCTTCCGCCAGATCGATCTCGGCTCGCGCCTGCTCCCACTGCGCGCTGGCGATGGCCAGGGTGGGATTGGCCTGCACGGCGCGTGTCTCCAGGTCATTGAGCAGCGGATCCTGCCAGGCCTGCCACCAGGAACCAGCGGGCTTGCCGGCGTCAGCACTCGCCACCACCCAGTCGGCACCGTCGTAGTGCGCCGGCAACGCGACTTGGGCCGGCGCCGGTGGCTCAGCGCTGCAACTGAGCAGCGCCACACACAGCAACACGCCACTGCCCTGCCCAGCTCGTTTCATGCCTGTTTTTTGCGCCATCGCCATGTCTCCAGCAGCACATAGATCACCGGTGTGGTGTACAGCGTCAACCATTGACTGAAGACCAAACCCCCGATGATCGTCCAGCCCAGGGGCCGCCGCATTTCACTGCCCTCACCCCAGCCGAGCGCCAGCGGCAGGGCACCGAGCAGAGCCGCCAGCGTCGTCATCATGATCGGACGATAGCGGTGCTCGCAGGCCAGTTCGATGGCACGCTGTATCGTCTGTCCACGGCGCCGCTCCTGCTGCGCGAAATCGATCATCATGATGGCGTTTTTCTTGACGATGCCGATCAACAGAATGAGCCCGATCAAGGCGATCAGGGTCAGCTGCAGATGCAGAAGCAACAAAGTCAGCAAAGCCCCCATGCCGGCCGAAGGCAAGGTGCTGAGGATGGTCAAGGGGTGCAGAAAGCTCTCGTAGAGAATGCCGAGGACGATGTAGAGCATGGCCAGGGCGGCCAGGATCAGGAGCGGTTCACTACCACGATCCTGTTCGAAGGCCTTGGCCGTGCCTTGAAAACTGCCCTCGATGGCGCTCGGCAGGTGCATGGCGGCGACACGACGGTGGATGCGATCGACCGCCTGCGACAAAGCCACTCCCGGCGCCAGATTGAAGGACAAGGTGGCCGCCGCCAGACCATCCTGGTGGCTGACGCTCAGCGGCGTCCAGTCCTGGTGCACCTGCATGACGCTGTCGAGGGGAACGCTAGGTCCGGCGCTGCTGTCGATATTGAGCTCGTGCAGGCTGGCCGCCGAGCGCTGCAGGGGTTCGGGGACTTCGAGCACGACGTGGTATTGATTGAGCGAGCCATAGATCACCGAGACCAGGCGCTGCGCGTAGGCGCTGTTGAGACTGTCATCGACCTGCGCCATATTCAGGCCATAGGCGGCGAGACGATCACGATCGACGGCGAGACGGGTCGCCTGGCCGTGGTCCTGTTCATCGGAGCTGACGTCCTCGATGCCGGGAATGCGCCGTAGAAGCGCGGCCACGCGCGGTTCATAGCCGCGCAAGAGGGTGAGGTCGCTGCTCTCCAGGGTGTATTGATAGAGGGCATTGCTCGGCCGCCCGCCCATGCGCAGGTCCTCCATGGGCTGCAGATACATGCGCGCGCCGGAGATGGCGGCGAGACGTGGGCGCAAGCGATCGATGACCTGCAAAGGGCTGGCGCGCCCATGCGTCTTCGGCTTCAGGCTGATAAAAAAGGTCGCGACATTGCTGGCGTCACCGGTCTTGCCGCCGGTGAAGGCCATCACCTTATCGACCGCAGGATCGGCTTGAATGATACGTGAGGCCATCTGCATGCGCTGATTCATGGCGGCAAACGAGGTGCTCTGATCAGCCTGCAGGATGCCACGCAGACGGCCGGTATCCTGGGGCGGTAAAAAACCTTTGCTGACGATGACAAAAAGGAACATCGTCAACAGCAAGGTGGCCGCCCACAGGGCGAGCATCCAACGTGGCCGCTGCAAAGCCCAGTGCAAAGAACGCCGATACGCCGCCAGACCATAGACGTGTTTGGCCGCAGCGGCGTTGCGGCGCAACAGGCGTGAGGCGAGCACCGGCGTCAGGCTGAGCGAGATGAACATGGAG
>JAKBFV010000110.1 GCA_021833365.1 Pseudomonadota bacterium
CTCTTTTGGTGCCGGCTACTCGGTGGGGAGTGTGGTCGTGCGCAAATGTTGAGAAAACTGCTGCTGGTCGCAGGTCTGCTGTCGTCGGCGGCGGCGCACGCCGATGATACGGAGCGCGATCCCTGGGCGGCCTACAATCGGCCGGTCTTCAATTTCAACATGCGTCTCGATCGCTATGTGATGAAGCCGGTCGCGACCACCTATGTCGACGTCATGCCGGGTTTTGCCGTCACCGGCATCCATAATTTCTTCAACAATCTCGGCGACGTTCTGGTCGTTTTGCATGACGGTCTGCAGGGCAAGGGCGGGCAATTCGGCGACGATCTCCTGCGCTTGATCGTCAACACCAGCTTTGGTGTCGCCGGCTTCATCGACGTCGGCAGCCGCGTCGGTCTGCCCAAGCATCAACAGGATCTCGGCATCACCCTCGGTGTCTGGGGGGTGCCTTCCGGTCCCTATGTCGTCCTGCCTTTCTGGGGACCATCGACCTTGCGCGACGCTCCGTCCGGGGTCTTCGATCTCGTCTTGTATCCGACCTATGTCATCCAGCCGCTGTCAGCGCAGTTGGCGGCGGATGGCCTGTATTATGTCGACGAACGCGCTGCTCTCCTGCCTCTGCAAGGCAGCCTCGATAGCAACGGCGATCCTTATAGCCTGGTGCGTGAGATCTATCTGCAGCGCCGCGACGTACTCATCCACGGCGTGCCGAAGAGCGATCCTTTCACCGATGATGGCGGTAACTAGTCGAGAAATTCGACGATCTGTAGTCCCAGACGGTGCTGATGTTTCTCTCCCGGTTCGATGCGGATGATCTGGGCGCGCACGCGCAGATCGCGCAGGCTAGGCCGCGGCGAAGGCAGGAAGATCTCGAGATGTTCGCCCGGGGCCAGGGCCGAGGCTGTTTCGACGAGCAGGCCATTGGCGGAAAGATTGATGCATAGACCGCCGTGCTGCTCGCCGCTGCGATCGGTCAGTGTGATGTCCGATTGCACGAACATGCGCAGGAATTGTCGTTTCTCGTCATGGGAAAAGCGTGCAGTGCTCATGCCGGAGTCTCCTTGGGTCGTAGAGGGCGGCCATGACGCGCAGATCAGGGCTACCACCTGATCTATTTAAGAGCCTCGGCGCGAGATTGCAATCTTGCGTCGATGGGCGGATAGGAGTACCTTGTCCGGCACCTGCTCCGTTGAGAACGTCTTTGCCCATGTCGCCGGCCGAAAGTCCAGCAAGCGTCCTGATCGTCGATGATGAACCTCTCGTGCGCGACAGCATGGCGGTCTATCTCGAAGATAGCGGTTATCAAGTTCTGGTGGCAGGCGATGGACGTCAGGGTCTCGAACTCTTTCGTCAGAAGAGCCCTCACCTGCTCATCTGTGATCTACGCATGCCGGCGCTCGATGGCCTTGATCTGTTGCGCGTCGTCACGTCAGAGTCGCCGGAGACGCCGGTCATCGTTGTTTCAGGACAGGGTGACATGGCTGATGTCGTCACCGCCTTGCGCCTCGGCGCCTGCGACTATCTGTTCAAGCCCCTGGTCGAGATGGAAGTGCTCGAGCATGCCGTGCGTCGCGCCCTGGAGCGTGGCCAGTTGCTGCGCGAGAATCGCATTTATCGGGAACGACTGGAGCTAGCCAATCGCGAGCTCGAGCGCAATCTCGATGTCCTCGAGGAAGACCAGGAAGCCGGGCGACGCATCCAGTTGCGCATGCTGCCGGAGACACCCTGGCAGGTCGATGGCTATGTCTTCAGTCATCGCATCGTTCCTTCTCTCTATCTGAGCGGCGACTTCGTCGACTATTTTCGTCTCGGTGAGCAGCGCGTCGCTTTTTATCTCGCCGATGTCTCTGGACATGGCGCCTCAAGCGCCTTCATCACCGTCTTTCTCAAGACCCTGACCACGCGTATCCAGCGTCACTATGAGCGTCGCAAGGCGGTCGCCAGCCTGTCGCCGGCGCGCATTCTGGCCAGCGTCAATCATGAGCTCCTCGGCATGGCATTAGGTAAACATCTGACCATGTTCTGTGGTGTCATCGATCTTGCTTCGAACCATCTGACCTACTGCGTCGGGGCGCATTTCCCGCCGCCCATCCTGGCCAGCGCGGCAGGCACGGCGCAGTTGCAGGGGACGGGCCTGCCCGTCGGTCTGTTCGCCGAAGCCAAATACGAGGATATCGGCGTCGATCTGCCAGAACGCTGGACCCTGGTGGCGATGTCCGATGGCGTGCTCGAAATCATGGATGGGCATTTGCCGGACAAGGAGGCTAAACTGCTCGAGTGGGTAGCGGCGGGCTGTCGTGACGTGCAGTCCCTGGCCAATCGCCTGGGTGTCGATGGCAGTGTCGAAGTTCCTGATGATGTCGCCATTTTGGTGGTCGAGAAAAATGGTTAGTATGCAATCCGGTCGCATTCTCTATGGCATCTACGAGGGCACGTATGTCCTCAAGCTCATCGGTGAGGTGCGCGTACCCATGTGCACCAGTCTCGACGGCTTTCTCGAACGCATGTTTCATGATCAGAAACTGTCGTCGGTGCTGATCGATCTCAGCGCCACGATCCTGGTTGATAGCACCACCCTCGGTCTGCTCGCCAAGATCCCTGTCTATCTGCGCCAGCAGGCGCAGGGCAAGCCGGTCATCCTGTCGACCAATCCCGATGTCACCCGCATCCTGCGCAGCATGGGTTTTGAGCAGTTTTTCCTCTTGTTGCAGCAGTGGGAAGACGCCGATCTCAGCACCGCGCATCTGGCGGAATTGCCGGAGGAGGAGCAGGGTCAGTATGACGTCACGCAGAAGGTCATCGATGCGCATCGTCGCCTGATGGCCATGAATGAGGCCAATCACCAGACCTTCAGCGACCTCGTCCAGTCGCTCGAGGCGGCACAGCGGCTCCAGGGTGAAGGACCCTGCACGTGATCGCACCATGAAAACTCCGCCACGCCTGCTCAATTTGCTCGAAGAAGGCTTCATCGACGCCATCGAGGCGACCTTGAAGACCGGCAAGGAGGCTGAGGTCTATCTGGTGCGTGTGCGCGGTGAACTGTGCTGTGCCAAGGTCTATAAAGATGCTCAGCATCGCTCTTTCCGCCAGGCCGCCATCTATCAGGAGGGGCGGCGGGTGCGTGATAGCCGGCGTGCCCGCGCCATGAACAAGCACAGTCGCTATGGTCGGCATGAGCAGGAGGAGGTCTGGCACAGTGCCGAGTGGCTGACCCTGCAGGCACTGGCGCGTGCCGGTGTGCGTGTGCCGCGCCCGCGGGCATTTTTTGAGGGGGTGCTGCTGCTCGATCTCGTCGCCGGCGAGGATGGCGGGCCGGCGCCACGTCTGCATGACGTCGGGACGCTGACGCCGGAAGTGGCGCATATCCTGCACGCTGAGCTGCTACGTGAGGTCGTGCGCATGCTCTGCGCCGGCTATGTGCACGCCGATCTTTCGGAATACAACATCCTCCTCGATGCCAGTGGTCCAGTGATCATCGATTTTCCGCAGGCGGTCGATGCAGCTGCTAATGCGCATGCCCAGTCCTTGCTCTATCGCGATGTCGCCCGTCTGGGCGAGTTTCTCGGGCGCTTTGCTCCCGATCTGCGTGACCTGCCCTATGGCGAGGAGATCTGGGCGCTTTATCAGAGTGGCCATCTGCACCCAGAGAGTGAGTTGACCGGGCATGTCGCCAGTGAGCAGAGGCACGTCGATCTGCGTGGCGTGATGCGCGAGATACGCAGTGCTCTCGCTGAAGAGGCGGCGCGGCAGCGCGCTCTGCGTGAGCGTGAGCTCGACGATTGAGAAAAATTTTCAGCGAGGGCTTGACGCACATGTCCCAGGCTGTAGAATACGCGCTCCCTGCTAGGGGCGGTGATCGAGAAGATCGGTAGCCGAAGATCTTTAAGAATCGAGTACAGACAATTTGTGTGGGTTTTTGCTGATTGGAATGGTCTTTGACTTAATTTCAAC
>JAKBFV010000111.1 GCA_021833365.1 Pseudomonadota bacterium
GTGCCAAGACTTCGGATGCGGCGGTGGCGGCGACGGTGCAGCTGGCGCAGAAGATGGGTAAGACCCCCATCGTCGTCAACGACTGCCCGGGCTTCCTGGTCAATCGCGTGCTTTTCCCCTATTTCGGCGGCTTCGACATGCTGGTGCGTGATGGCGCCGATTTCCAGGCCGTCGACAAGGTCATGGAGAAGTTCGGCTGGCCCATGGGTCCGGCTTATCTGCTCGACGTCGTCGGCATCGATACCGGCGTGCATGCCGCCGGCGTCATGGCCGAGGGTTTTCCCGATCGCATGAAGCCTGACTACAAGTCGTCGACCCAGGTGCTGTTCGAAGCGCAGCGCTATGGCCAGAAGAATGGCAATGGCTATTACAGCTATCAGCCGGACAAGAAGGGCAAGCCGAAGAAAGTGGTCGATCCGCAGACCTATGAACTGATCAAGGCGGTGGTCGCCGATCGTCGCGAGTTTGAGGCCGAGGAGATCATCGCTCGCCTGATGCTGCCGATGGTCAATGAAGTGGCGCGCTGCCTTGAAGAGGGCATCGTCGCTTCCGCCGCCGAAGCAGACATGGCATTGATCATGGGTATCGGCTTCCCGCCCTTCCGTGGTGGCGCCTGCCGCTACGTCGACCAGATGGGTGTCGGCAAGTATGTGGAGTTGTGCAACAAGTACGCTGCGCTCGGCAAGGCTTATGAAGCGCCGCAGCTGTTGCAGGACATGGCCAAGGCCAACAAGAAGTTCTTTGCTTGAGGAGCACACTCATGAGCCTGAATCCGAAAGACGTCGTCATCGTTGATGGTGTGCGCAGTGCTATGGGCCGCTCGCGGAACGGTATGTTCCGTCATGTGCGTGCCGACAATCTCTCCGCTGAACTGGTCAAGGCGCTGTTCAAGCGTAATCCCGGACTCGATGCTGAACTCATCGAAGACGTGATCTGGGGTTGTGTCAACCAGACCCTGGAACAAGGCATGAACATCGGCCGCAACGTCGCCATCCTCGGCGGTTTGCCACGCACGGTCGCCGGGCAGACGGTGAATCGTCTGTGCGGTTCGTCGATGCAGGCCCTGCATACGGCGGCGGCGCAGATCATGACTGGCCAGGGTGATGTCTTCATCATCGGTGGTGTCGAACACATGGGCCACGTGCAGATGACACATGGCGTCGACATCAATCCTTCGGCCTCGAAGGTGGTGGCGAAAGCCTCCAACATGATGGGCCTGACCGCCGAAATGCTCGGTCGCATGCACGGCATCAGCCGGCAGATGCAGGATGAGTTTGCCCTGCGCTCGCACCAGAAGGCCTGGGAAGCGACGCAGCAGGGTCGCTTCCAGCGTGAGATCGTCGGTATCGAAGGTCATGACGCCGACGGCGTGCGCATCCTTTGTGAAGTCGATGAGGTCATCCGTGCCGATGCCTCGCTCGAGGCGCTCGCCGCCCTGCGTCCGGCCTTCGATCCGAAGAGCGGCACGGTGACGGCGGGATCCTCCTCCGCCCTCTCCGATGGCGCTTCAGCGATGCTGGTCATGAGCGCAGCACGCGCCCAGGCCCTTGGTCTGAAGCCGCGTGCGCGTATCCTGTCGATGGCGGTGGCCGGCTGTGACGCCGCCATCATGGGCTATGGCCCGGTGCCGGCGACGCAAAAGGCGCTCAAGCGTGCGGGACTGAGCATCGAAGATGTGCAGATGGTCGAACTCAATGAGGCCTTCGCCGCGCAGTCGCTGCCGGTGCTCAAGGATCTCAAGCTGATCGACAAGATCGAAGAGAAGGTCAATCTCAATGGTGGCGCCATCGCCCTCGGTCATCCCCTGGGATGTTCGGGTGCGCGTATCACCACGACCCTGCTCAATAACATGGAGTGGAAGGGCGCTCAGATCGGCCTGGCGACCATGTGCATCGGCCTCGGTCAAGGCATCGCCACCCTCATCGAACGGGTGTGACGTCTGCTCAGGGAAGGAGGTGATCCGCCTCCTTCCTGCCAGAATACATCTTGTCCAAGGGGTGTTGGCTACCCGCCGGCGCCCGACAAGCAAGCACCGCGACCACAAGTCGCGGTTTTTTTTGCGCCAGGACAAAGAAGAAAGCCACACGCTGTCTACACTGAGGACGTCTGCATCAGTCAGGAAGAGGTGTGTCGATGGCTCATATCGTGGTTTTGGGGGCAGGTCTGGGCGGGATGCCCGCCGCCTATGAGGCGAAAGCCTTGCTCGGTGCCGAGCATCGCGTCACCGTCGTCAATGCGAGCGCTGATTTTCAGTTCGTTCCGTCCAATCCCTGGCTGGCGGTCGGCTGGCGTCAACGTCAGGACATCAGCTTTCCCATAGCGCCGTATCTGGCGCGCAAAAATATCGATTTTATCGCTCAGGCGGTGACGCAGATCGATGCTGAAGCGCGCCGCCTCACTCTCGCCGATGGGCGTCATCTCGATTATGACTGGCTCATCATTACGACGGGTCCGCAGCTGGCCTTCGAGGACGTCGCCGGGGCAGGTCCGGAGACCGGCTATACGCAGTCCATCTGCCAGATCGCCCATGCCGAGACCTGTCATGAGGACTTCAAGCGCTTATGTGCCGATCCTGGTCCGGTCATCATCGGTGCTCTGCCTGGTGCCAGCTGCTTTGGACCGGCCTACGAGTACGCCATGATTCTCGACACTGAGCTAAGGCGGCGCAAATTGCGCAGCAAGGTGCCGATACTTTATGTGACCCCCGAGCCTTATCTCGGCCATCTCGGTCTCGATGGCGTCGGCGACTCGAAAGGCATCATGGAGCATGAGTTCCGTGAGCAGGGCATACGCTGGATCACCAATGCGCGCACGACACGCATCACTGCCGGGGTCATGCACGTCGAGGAGCTGGACGGGCAGGGGCAGGTGATCAAGACGCATGAACTGCCCTTTCGGCACAGTATGATGTTGCCGGCCTTCAAGGGGGTGGCGGCGGTCGCTGCCGTTCCTGAGCTGTGCAATGCGCGTGGTTTCGTCATCGTCGATGAGTTCCAACGCAGCCCCAAATACCCATCGATCTATGCCGCCGGTGTCTGTATCGCCATCCCGCCGGTCGGTCCGACGCCGGTGCCCTGCGGTGTGCCCAAGACCGGTTATATGATCGAATCCATGGTCACCGCCATCGTGCACAACATCGAGGAGGAGCTGCAGGGACGTCTGCCCAGCCACAAGGGGTCCTGGCAGGCGCTCTGTCTCGCCGATTTTGGGCGCACCGGTGCCATGTTCGCGGCGATTCCGCAGATACCACCGCGCGACACCAACTGGTTTGTCTCCGGTCGTTGGGTGCATTACGCCAAAATCGCTTTCGAGAAGTACTTCATCCGCAAGATGAAGATCGGCAGCTCGGAGCCGGTCTATGAAAAGTACGTGATGAAGCTGATCGGCTTTAAGCGTCTGCAGGACAAGATCCTGCCGCGCAAGGGGTGATGAGTGGCTATGGCAAGTATGCTGGAGGAGCACCAGTCCTGGCGGCATGAATTTCTCCTCGCCATGATGCGCGGAACGCCGATCGACGCCGAGCGGGTGACCTGCACCAAGGCCTGTCGTCTGGGTGACTGGCTCGCCGGTCCAGGACGGCGTTATGCCGATCAGTCCTGGTATCTGCAGATGCTCGATGAGCATCTCGGTTTCCATCGCGAGGCAGGTCGCCTGGCCCTGCTGCTCAATCGTGGCTGCTATGCCGATGTCGAGGCGGGCTTGCGTCCCGGTGGCGAGTACGCCAGCCGCTCTTTGGCGCTGCAGGAACTGCTGCGCCTGCACATCGGTCGCGAGGTGCTGGAAGACTAGTCCGGGTGTTCAGAGGATGGTGCGGTCGCGCAGATTGCGGGCGGCATTTTCCAGGGCCTGGACGACGCGGTCCTTGTCATAGTTTTTCAGTTTGGTGAGGTCGAGGT
>JAKBFV010000003.1 GCA_021833365.1 Pseudomonadota bacterium
CTCGCCCGCCGGCCTGACGTCGCCCGCGCCCGTCACCTGCTGCAGGTCGCCGAGGCGCAGATCGGCCTCGCCCGCACCGCTTATTTCCCGCGCTTCCAGCTCAGCGCTGGCGCTGGTTTCGAGAGCGCCGGCCCGCAGGATCTCTTCGATGTGCCGAGCGAGCTGTGGTCGCTCGGTGCCAGCTCCCTGGTCACCCTCTTCGACGCTGGTCAGCGTAAAGCTCTGAATGCACAGGCACGCGCCGCTTACGAGGAGAGTGTGGCGCGCTATCGGCAAAGCGCCCTGAATGCCCTGCGCGAGGCCGAGGATGCGCGTCGTCGCCTCGCCTCCAGCCTCACCCGCCGCGATCTGCAGACACACCGCAGCGCGCTCGCCGATGAGCAGGCGACGCAGGTGGATGGCGCCGTCCAGGCGGGCATGTCCAGTGATCTCGATCTTTTGCAGGCGCGCCTGCAGGCCCGGCAGAGCCACATCGACCTGATTCAGTTGCAGAGCCTCAGCCTCAGCGATGACATCGCCTGGCTGGTCGCCATCGACTGATCAGATCGCTGGCCGCAGGCGCTCCAGCCAACGGCCGAGGCTGCAGCCGGAGGCGTCCTGGCTCATCTGCGGAGCGATGAGATCATCCCAGGCGAGACGACAGGCCTGGGGGGATCCGGGCAAGGCAAAGATCGGTTTGCCATTGGCGAGACCGAGCAGCGCATCCGAGAGCATGCCGGCCTGCCCGACATCCTGCCATGACAGGTGACGAAAGCGCTCACCGAAGCCGGGCAGTTCCTTGTCCAGCAGCGGGCGCAAAGCGGCGCTCGTACGGTCGTCGGCGGTCGGCCCGGTGCCGCCGGTCGCGACGATGAAATGTACGGCTGCGTCGTCGATCCATAAGGAAAGCGCCGCCCGGATCGCATAGATGGAGTCGGGGACGTGCACATGCTCGACCAGGTGATAACCCGCCGCCGCTGCCCTCTCGCTGAGTAGGGCACCGGAGAGATCTTCCTGTCCGCGCCGACTCGTCGATACCGTCAACAAGGCCATGTTCAAGGACATAGGCGTTCTCCTGTCGCCAGCAGGACCGGTGCTGGCACGCCATGTACATCGGCTTCCATCCATAAGCTCTGCAACCTCTCCTCGACGGCAGCGACCCAGCGCCGACGGCGCAGATGATCGCGCACCGCCTCTCTCGCCGCGGTCGGGCTGAGCGCGGCTCCAGGGCACCGTTGCAAGACTTCGACGAGATGTACGCCGTAGCGACTGCTGATCGGTGCCGCGAGCAGTCCGAGCGCTGCCGACCGGATGGGTGTATGCCACTCCGGCACCATCTGAGCGGCTTCGACCCAGCCCAGATAGCCACCTTGCGCCGCCGAAGGGCAGTCCGAACGGCGCCGCGCCAAGTCGGCAAAGTCCTGGCGCCCAGCGCGTAGATCGTCGAGATGGGTGAGCGCCTGCTGCATCAGCAGCGAACGTTGTTCCGTGTCGGCACTCGGCAGCAGGAACAGAATATGGCGCACTTCGAACTGATCGGCTCGCCGCCCCGGCGCACCATGGCGGGCATAGAAAGCTTCACAGCTGGCGTCATCGACATCAGCGATGCTGATCTGCGCCAGCCAGTCCTCGATCGCCCGCTCCCGGCTGACACTGTCGCCCTGCGGGCATAGGATCTGTCCGAGGGTGTCGGCGATCGTGGTGAGATCCTGCGGCCTGGATATCGTCATCGATGATCTCCTCATCAGGCACGCCGCCGCACGATCTGGTAGGGGCGGCGCAGATAGCCGATCGGTACGCTCCAGATGTGGACGAGACGGGTAAAGGGAAAGACCAGCAGGAGGGTCAGGCCAAGAAAAAGATGCCATTTAAAGATGACCGCCACGCCTTGCAGGGAGTCGCTGGCATGCCCGCGCAAGGTGACGATACGCTGCGTCCAGTCCGCCAACTTGAGCATTTCGCTGCCGTCGAGGTGCTCGGCAGAGACAGGAATGGTGGCCAGGCCGAGCAACAGCTGCAGCAAGAGCAGGACGAGGATGGCGATGTCCCGCCACTGACTCTGCCGCCGCACACGCGCATCGCAGAGCCTTCGTTGCAGCAGCAACAGCAAACCCACCAGGCAGACGCTGCCGAGGCTGCCTCCGCTGATCATGGCCAGCAGCTGCTTGCTGTGCGGCGTCAGGCCGAGATAGGGATACAGAGCGTGTGGCATGAGCAGACCAACGGCGTGTCCGAGCAGGAGCAGGATGATGCCGACATGAAAAAGATTGCTGCCATAACGAAAAGCCCGACCACCGCGCAACAGCTGGCTGGAAGAGCTGCGCCAGGAATACTGGCTGAACTCAAAGCGCAGCAGGCTGCCGAGCAGGAAGACAGTGATGGCGAAATAGGGATAGAGATCGAAGAGCAGATGATCGAGATAGTTCACGACGGGGATCCTCCGGATGCGCGCAACGCTGATACCGCCGGCTGGCCGGCAGCGGCCTGGTGGCAGGCCTCCCAGGCTGTCGAAGAGAAGTCGACCGGCACTTCCGCCCAGGCCTGATCGATGGCGGCAGCGTCATCGTCGCGCGCCAGATCTTCTCCGCCTAGGACCTCACGCGCATCGGCGAGGCGGAGCAAGGCCTGCACGACGATGCCAAACGGGCTCTGCCGACGCTGCAGACCCTGCTGCAGCAGGCGCAGAACATCGATGATCTCCACCAAGGCGGCCTGCCCCTGCGCTAGCGGCAGGAGAGCGCAGTACTCGAGATAGCAGGGTAAATAATCGGGCAATTCGACGCCGAGGCGCTGCAGGCCGCCAGCGCGATAGCGCTCCTCGAGATCGACCATCGCCGGGCCGCGCTCACGCGAGTCACCATAGCGGTGTTCATAGAGATACAGGGCGCACTGCCGTCCGCGCTCGAAGCTGCTGCCATAGAGCGCCTGCAGATCGAGCCTGTCCGCATTTCCCCAGAACAGGAGAAAATCCTGCAGCGGCGCCTGCAGATCGCCCAGGCCTGCCGCCTGCGCCAGAATAGCCGCCATCTCGTCGACCACCCCGGCTTCGATCGTCTGCGGGTAATCGAGAAGACAGGACAGAACCTTGAGAGTCTGTTGCATATCAGTCCTCCTGAATGCTCTGGATACGCCGCCGTCTTGGGTCGGCGGCCGCGAAGACCGACGTGACACTGAGACCTGAGCTGTGACAGCCATCACCGAAGCTGAAGCCGCAACCGCCACGCTCCGCATAAGGGTCCGGCATCAGCTCGCGATGCGCCGTCGGCACGACGAAACGATCCTCGTAATTGGCGATGGCGAGAGTCTGATACATCGCCTCCACCGCCGCCGGCGTCAGGCCACACTGCGCGAGCAGATGCTCATCCTCGATGCCATCGACGCGCTGTCGGCGTTTGAAGACACGCATGGACAACAGGCGCTCGAGCGCCTTCTGCACCGGCTCGACACGACCGCCGGTGAGCATGTTGGCGAGATATCTGAGCGGAATGCGCAGCGACCCGACATCTGGAATCAAGCCCTCCATGCCGAGATGGCCGGCGGCGGCCGCCGACTGAATCGGCGACAGCGGCGGCACATACCAAACCATGGGTAAAGTTCTGTACTCCGGGTGCAGGGGGAACGCGATGCGCCAGTCCATCGCCATCTTGTACACCGGCGAGCGTTGCGCGGCGCTCAACCAGGAGTCCTGGACACCGTCGCGCCGCGCCTGTTCGATCACCTTGGGATCGTGCGGATCGAGAAAGATCTCGAGCTGCGCCGCATAGAGATCGGCGCTGTCCGGCAGACTCGCCAGATCGGCGATGCGATCGGCATCATAGAGGAGCACACCGAGATAGCGGATGCGCCCGACGCAGGTCTCCGAACAGACCGTCGGCATCCCTGACTCGATACGCGGGTAACAAAACGTGCACTTCTCCGACTTGCCGGACTGCCAGTTGTAGTAGATCTTCTTGTACGGACAGGCGCCGACACACATGCGCCAGCCGCGGCATTTGTCCTGATCGATGAGGACGATACCGTCCTCCTCGCGCTTGTAGATGGCGCCGCTCGGACAGGAGGCGACACAGGCTGGATTCAGGCAATGTTCGCACAGGCGCGGCAGGTACATGAGAAAGGTATGCTCAAACTGGCCATAGATGTCCTTTTGCACCTCAGCGAAATTGTAATCCTGCGAACGCTTGGCGAACTCGCTGCCGAGAATCTCCTCCCAGTTCGGACCACCTTCGATCTTTTCCATCACCGCACCGGTGAGCGCCGAAAAGGGGCGCGCCGTCGGCTGTGCATGACCGGCCGGCGCCGTGTGCAAGGCTGCGTAATCGAAATTGAAGGGTTCATAGTAATCGTCGATCGCTGGCAGATGCGGGTTGGCGAACAGCTGCGTCAGCAGGCGCCAGCGTCCGCCGATGCGCGGGCGCAAACGTCCCGATGCGGACACTTCCCAGCCGCCCTGCCAGCGCTCCTGGTTCTCCCAGTCCTTGGGATAACCGACGCCGGGCTTGCTCTCGACGTTGTTGAACCAGGCGTACTCGACGCCTTCCCGCGAGGTCCAGACGTTTTTACAGGTGATCGAGCAGGTGTGGCAGCCTATGCATTTATCGAGATTGAGGACCATGCCGATCTGTGCACGAATCTTCATGAGCGCGTCTCCTGCGTGTCGGCGTCTTTCTGCAACCAATCGACCTGACTCATCTTGCGCAGGACGATGAACTCATCGCGATTGGAACCGACGGTGCCGTAATAATTGAAACCATAACTCTGATGCGCGTAGCCGCCGATCATATGGGTCGGTTTGAGCACCGTGCGCGTCACCGAATTGTGGATGCCGCCGCGTCGTCCGGTGATCTCACTGGCCGGCATGTTCACCTGACGTTCCTGAGCGTGATACATCATCGCCATGCCTGTCTTGATGCGCTGCGACACCACTGCCCGCGCCGCCAAAGCACCATTGACGTTGAACACCTCGATCCAGTCATTGTCGGCGATACCGGCGCGCGCCGCGTCGATCTCCGAGATCCAGACGATGGGACCGCCGCGCGACAGGGTGAGCATGAGCAGGTTATCGCTATAGGTGCTATGGATACCCCATTTCTGGTGCGGGGTGATCCAGTTGAGCACGATCTCGGCATGACCATTGCTGCGCTTGCCGAGCAGCTCGCGCCAGGATTTGGTGTCGATAGGTGGACGATAGGCGCACAAGGCCTCACCGAAGGCACGCATCCATGGATGGTCCTGGTACAACTGCTGTCGCCCGGTGAGAGTGCGCCAGGGAATGAGTTCATGCACATTGATCCAGCCGGCGTTGTAGCAGACGTGCTCTGATTCGATGCCCGACCAGGTCGGCGAGGTGATGATCTTGCGCGGCTGAGCCTGCAGATCACGAAAGCGAATCTTTTCTTCGGCCTTGTTCTCGGCCAGATGCACATGCCGTCGCCCAGTCACCTTCTCCATGGCTGCCCAGGCTTTGACCGCCACCTCGCCATTGGTTTCCGGTGCCAGGGACAGGATGACCTCGGCGGCGTCGATAGCGCTGTCGATACGAGGCCGACCGACACTGGCAGCGGCATCCTGGCGCCCATTGAGACTGGCGAGGAAGTCGACCTCATGTTCGGTGTTCCAGGTGATGCCTTTGCCACCATTGCCGAGGCGATCGAGCAGCGGCCCGAGTGCGGTAAAGCGCTCATAAGTCTGGGCATAGTGGCGTTCAACGACGCTGATCTGCGGCATGGTCACACCCGGCTGGGGCTGACATTCGCCCCGCCACCAATCCTGCACCGCTACTGCCTGCGCCAGTTCAGCCGGGGTATCATGCTGCAAGGGCGATAGCACGACGTCTTCTTCGACGCCGAGGTGCCCGGGACACAGCTGAGAAAAGCGCTTCGCGATGCCTTTGAAGATCTCCCAGTCGCTACGCGACTCCCAGGCTGGATTGACAGCCTCGGAGAGGGGGTGGATGAAAGGATGCATGTCCGAGGTGTTCATGTCGTCCTTCTCGTACCAGGTCGCCGTCGGCAGGACGACGTCGGAGTAAAGACAGGTGGTCGACATGCGAAAATCGAGGGTGACGAGGAGATCCAGCTTGCCCTCGGGCGCCTGCTCGTGCCAGGTCACCTCCTCGGGGCGCAGGGCGGCACCAGGGTCGCCGAGGTCCTTGCCCTGTACACCATGACGGGTGCCGAGCAGGTGTTTGAGAAAATACTCATGCCCCTTACCCGAAGACCCGAGCAGGTTGGATCGCCAGATGAACATATTACGTGGGAAGTTCTCCGGCGCATCCGGATCGGTGCAGGCGAGCTTCAGCGTCTTCTGCTGCAAGCCGCTGACGACATAGTCGACCGGACTCTGACCTGCCGCTGCCGCTTGTCGGCATAGATGCAGGGGGTTGACCGACAACTGTGGCGCCGACGGCAGCCAGCCCATGCGCTCGGCACGCACATTGAAGTCGATCATGCTGCCACGCCAGTCCTGGCGCTGTGCAAGTGGCGAGAGGATCTCCTCGACGCCGACCTTCTCATAGCGCCACTGATCGGTATGGGCATAGAAAAAGGAGGTGCCATTCATCTGTCGCGGCGGCCGATTCCAGTCGAGAGCGAAGGCCAGAGGCTGCCAGCCGGTCTGCGGCCGCAGCTTCTCCTGGCCGACGTAGTGTGACCAACCGCCACCCGACTGGCCGACGCACCCGCACAACACCAGCATGTTGATGATGCCACGATAGTTCATGTCCATGTGGTACCAGTGATTGAGCCCGGCACCGACGATGATCATGGAACGGCCGCGCGTCTTCTCGGCGTTGTCAGCGAACTCGCGCGCCACCTGGATGACCTGGGCTCGCGGTACGCCGGTGATGGCCTCCTGCCAGGCCGGTGTATACGGCAGATCTTCATCATAGCTGCGTGCACAGGCGGCATCTTCGAGGCCACGCTCGACACCGTAGTGGGCGAGCAGAAGATCATAGACCGAGGCCACCCAGACCTGGCTGCCATCGCCCAGGATGACCTGCCGCACCGGCACCCGGCGACGCAGGATGGCGGCGTGTTCGGTGTGCTGAAAGTGCTCGTGGCGCACGCCGCCGAAATAGGGGAAACAGACCTCGAGCGCCGCATCACGGCCGTTCATCTGACTCAGAGCCAACTGCACCGCTGTGCCCGTCAGCCCTTCCTTGTCCTCGAGATTCCAGCGCTGCGATCCATCCCAGCGGAAACCGGCGCTGCCCTGCGGCAGCACCAGACGTCCTGACTCGTCCCAGGCCAAGGTCTTCCACTCGGCTTTGGTCGTCTGCGCCATGGCACCGGTGAGATCGCTGGCGCGCAAAAACCGCCCGGGCGCCCAGGCCTGCTCATGCGGCTCGAGCATGACCAGCATCGGCATGTCGGTGTAGCGCCGCAAATAGTCGACGAAATAAGGGCGCGGCCTATCGACATGAAACTCTTTCAGGATGACATGCCCCATCGCCATGGCGAGGGCGGCATCGGTGCCTTGTTGTGGCGACAGCCAAAGATCGGCGAACTTGGTATTTTCGGCATAGTCCGGCGAGACGACGACGACTTTGCTGCCCTTGTAGCGCGCCTCGGTCATGAAATGGGCGTCGGGGGTACGCGTCTGTGGCACATTCGAGCCCCACATCATGATGAAATCGGCGTTGTACCAGTCCGCCGATTCAGGAACGTCGGTCTGCTCGCCCCAGGTCATCGGCGAACTCGGCGGCAGATCGCAGTACCAGTCATAAAAACTCAAACCGACACCGCCGATCAGCGACAGATAACGGCTGCCCGCCGCGTAGGACACCATGGACATCGCCGGGATCGGCGAAAAGCCGATGACACGGTCGGGCCCATGACGCTCGATGGTATGGACATTGGCGGCGGCGATGATCTCCTCGACCTCCGCCCAGGAAGCACGCACCAGACCACCCTGACCGCGCAGCTGTTTGTATTCGGCACAGGCGACATGATCCTCCATGAGCGCCGCCCAGGCGCGCACCGGGTCCTGATAGCGTTCGCGCACCTGCCGCCAGGCGCGCAGCAGAGCTGCTCGTACCAAGGGGTATTTCAGACGATTGGCGCTGTAGAGATACCAGGAATAGGAGGCGCCGCGCGGACAACCGCGCGGTTCATGATTGGGCAGATCCGGGCGTGTGCGGGGATAGTCGGTCTGCTGAGTCTCCCAGGTGACCAGACCATCCTTGACATAGATCTTCCAGCTGCACGAGCCGGTACAATTGACGCCATGCGTCGAACGCACCACCTTGTCATGCTGCCAGCGGCGCCGGTAAGCCTGCTCCCAGCGCCGGTCCTCTTGCGTCGTCTGGCCGTGCCCCTGTGCGAACTCGCCATCGACTTTGTTGAAAAACCGCCATCTATCGAGAAAATGACTCATGATCGTCTCACCTCCCTGACTCTGTCATCAGCAATGAATTTCGGCCTGCGCGCGCTGGTAGAACCACCAGGTGAGCAGGATGCAGCTGAGGTAATAGGTCGAGAAGACGAACAGCGCCGCGGCCACACCACCGGTCAACGACAACGACAAGCCAAAAGCGCGCGGGATGAAAAATGCACCGTAGGCGGCCACCGCTGAGCTGAAGCCGAGAGCAGCGGCCGACTCTTTGCCGGCAGCGAGCAGGGCCGCCTGCAGGGCGTCACTACCGGCGCCGGCGGCACGACGTTCATGCTCACTGCGGAAGATGACGGGAATCATGCGAAAGGTCGATCCATTGCCGATACCGGTGGAGATGAAGAGCAGCATGAAGACCAGGAAAAAGCCCAGGAAGGAACCGCCCTGACCGGCATGCGGCAGAAACAGCAGAAGAGAGAGTGTCGCCAGCACCATGACGATGAAGTTCCAGAAGGTCAGCTTGGCACCGCCGATGTGATCGGCCAGCCAGCCGCCGAAGGGGCGCGCCAGGGCCCCGACCATGGGCCCCAAAAAGGCATAGTGCAGCGGATCGATGCCGCTGAACTGCGATTTGATGAGCAAAGGGAACCCCGCTGAAAAACCGATGAAGCTGCCAAAGGTGGCGGTATAGAGCCAGCTCATGATCCATTGGTGCTTGCGTTTGAAGATGACCATCTGATCGCGGAAAGAAGCGCGGGCGCTGGCGAGATCATTCATGCCGAACCAGGCCAGCAGGGTGACCACGATGATGGGCAGCACCCAGACGTCGGCGGCGTTTTGCAGGTAGATGTGCTGACCGGAGGCTGTCTTTTGCGCTCCCCCTGCCCAAGGACCGAGGACTCCTACCGTGATCACCAGCGGCGCCAGAAACTGCATCACCGAGACGCCGAGATTGCCGAGCCCGGCATTCAGGCCGAGCGCCGAACCTTGCTGCGACTTGGGGAAGAAAAAGCTGATGTTGGCCATGCTCGAGGCAAAATTGCCGCCGCCCAGACCACAGAGCAGGGCGATCAGCACAAAAACACCGTAAGGCGTCTGCGGGTCCTGTACCGCCACGCCGAGCCACAGAGTCGGCAGCAGCAGGGACGCGGTGCTGATCACCGTCCAGCGGCGACCACCGACCACCGGCACCATGAATGCGTAGGAGATGCGTGCGGTCGCCCCCGACAGACCCGGCAGAGCGGTCAGCCAGAAGAGCTGATCGGTGCTGAACTTGAAGCCCAGGCTATCGAGGCGCACCGCCACCACGCTCCAGATCATCCATACCGCGAAAGCGAGCAGAAGGGCGGGAATGGAGATCCAGAGATTGCGCCGTGCGATGGCTTGTCCTTGCCGTCGCCAGAACTCGCGGTCTTCCGGCCACCATTCGAGGAGGGTCGAGCGCGCCGTACGCGGCGGCGATGTATCGAGGGCTGGATGCGGCATGATGCAGACTCCTGAGGTCGTCAAAATCGGCATGGGCGCTCACGCCCATAATATAAATTCAATATGCATATTTATATCCAGGAGCGCTCGCGACGACTTGATCTGGAGCAAAAAGAAGGCGCTTGGGGCTTGATGACATTTATGTTAGATTGCGCGCCTTCGCCTCGTGGTGCCGATGCCTGCATCGGTTAAACGGGAAGTCTTGGCCGCAAGGCACAAGCGCTGCCCCCGCAACGGTCGACGCGTCAACCTGACATAGCCCACTGGATCGTAAGGGTCTGGGAAGGGGTCAGGCCGGATGAATCCATCCACGCGTCCAGCCCGGATACCGGCCATGAGCGTCAAACACAGTGTTGCGGTGGGCGGCACGGGTGTGGGCGCATCGTTTGCGGTGCGCTTCGCGCACGTTCGCCTCAAGCCCGATCGACTTGAGGACTCAAACATGAAATCGACCCTTCCCTGGATCCTGATGACGGCGCTCGCCGCTCAGGCCGACGACACCCTGGTGGTCACCCCCGGCCGCACCGCCGAAAGCAGCACCACTGCCCTCGCCGATGTACAGGTCATCACCCAGGCGCAGATCGCCGCCGCGCCCGAGCTCGATCTCGGTGGCCTGCTGCAGAACTACGCCGGCCTCGACGTCGTGCGTTCCGGTGGCCCCGGCCAGCAGACCTCGGTGTTCATGCGCGGCGCCAACTCCGACCAGACCCTGGTGATGATCGACGGCGTGCCGGTGAACAACGGCAGCGCCGACCTCGCCAGCCTGGCTTATCTGGTCGATCCGCTCAACATCGATCATATCGAGATCGTGCGCGGCCCCCTGTCCAGCCTGTGGGGCGCCAATGCCATCGGCGGGGTCATCAACATCATCACCCATAAGGCCTCGGGAACCAGTACTGACGTGCTCTTTCAGGGCGGACCGGAGCAGACACGGCAGAGTGAAGTGCGTCAAGACGTGCAGCTCGGTCACTTCACCGGCTCCCTGTCGGCCGGCAACAACAACACCGCAGGCTACGCTCTGCTGATGCCGAGCTCAGCCACCAATCCCAATGTCGACAGCGGCAATTTCATGCACCACGGCGCCGCCTCGATGGTCTGGTCGGCGGATCAATGGAAGCTGCAAAGCTCCTTCGCCCAGCAGGACGGCCGCAACCAGTACATCAATAGCAACTCGCCGGTCGAGCAGAACGCCCTCGCCCGCCAGGGACGCGTGCAGCTCAACGTGCAGGCGAGCAGTCTGTGGCAGACCCAGCTCATCGTCGCGCGCAACATCGATCATCAGGATCAACGCTATTCGAGTGACTACGCCCATACCGACCAGAACGAAGTCGACTGGCAGAACACCCTGCAACTCAGTCCCAATCAGCAAGTCATCGCCGGCGGCACCAGCACTCACCAGCGCGTCGCCGCCAGCATCTATGGCAGCGTCTATGACGTCATGCTCAACGATGCCGCCGCCTACGCCGAAGATCGCTGGCATCACGGCGCTTTCAGCTCGGAGCTGGCCGGGCGTTATGACGGCAGCAACACTTATGGTCACCACCTCACCGGTTCGGCGACCTTAGGCTACGCTCTCGACGCCGATCACCACCTCTACGCTTCGCACGCCACCGCCTTCAAGACACCGAGCGGCAACGATCTCTACGGCTATGGCGGCAACCCGGCGCTGCAGCCGGAGACCTCGACCAATGAAGAGATCGGCAGCAAGAACCATTACGGCGACTGGGAAGTCGATGCCGCCATCTACCGCGATCGCGTGCACGATCTGATCAACTATGTGCTCATCGATCCGGCCAACTATTTCTATCAGACGCAGAACGTCGATCGCGCCCTGCTGCGTGGCGTCGAGACCCAGGTCGACTGGAAGCAGGGCCCCTGGTCCGTGCACTCGCGCCTCGACCTCGAACGCGCCAGCGATCTCGTCGCCTACACCGATCTGCCGCGTCGCCCGCGCGCGCGCTGGAACAGCAATCTCGCCTATGACGGCCAGCGCTGGGGCGTACAGGGCAGCCTGCTCAGCGCCAATGACGCGCCGAACAGCGCCTATGACACCATCACCCTGCCCGGCTATGCCATCGTCAACGTCGAGGCGCACTGGCAGGTCTGTCCGGGATTCCGCCTGCTCGCCAGCGTCGATAATCTCGGCAACAAGTTCCAGATCGTAGCGGCCAACAGCACCAGCTCGTATTATCGTGGGCAGCCCCGTCTCGTTCAGGTCGGGTTCGACGCACACTTTTAAGAGGAGCAAGCGCATGGGGCATCGCCTGAGCAAGATCTATACGCGCACCGGCGATGGTGGTGAGACCGGTCTCGGCGATGGCCGGCGCCTGAGCAAAGACCATCCGCGCCTGCACGTGCTCGGTGATCTCGATGAGCTGAGCTCGGTGCTCGGTCTCGTGCGCTGCGAACTGCCCGCCGCTCACGCCAGTGCCGCCGCCCTGCGTCAGGTGCAGCAGGAGCTACTCGATCTCGGCGGTGAAATGGCCTGCCCCGGCCTGCAGCTGCTCGATAGCGCCGCCATCACCCGCCTCGAGCAGGAGATGGATGCCCTGAACGCAGAGCTCGGCCCCCTGCAGGAGTTCATCCTGCCTGGCGGCACACGCGCCGCCGCCAGCGCCCATCTGGCGCGCGCCACCGCGCGTCGGCTGGAACGCCAGCTGGTCGCGCTCGCCCAGGAGGAGGCTTTGCCGGACCTCGCTCTGGCTTACATCAACCGTCTGTCCGACTGGCTCTTCGTCATGGCCCGACAGCTGGGTCGGGAAGAGGGCGATACCGAGATCCTCTGGCGCCATGAACGCCGATGAACATGTCGTCGTAGCGGATGCTTGGAAGAGGCGATCGCTGCGCCGTTCATGCTATGCTACATGGACATATGACGGCGTTGAGAAGGATCATGATGCGCATAAGAAGCATGGCGCTACCCCTGGTGGTGCTCGCACTCTGCCATATTGCCACCGCTGATGGCATCTATAAGTGGGTCGACGCGCAAGGTCAGGCGCATTTTTCCGACACGCCGCCGACAGCGCAGCCAGACGTGCAGCGTCTCGATGTGCAGGCGGCACCCTCTTCCGACGCCGGCAGCGAGATCAAGGCTCTCGACGCCGCTCGTGAAAGCGACGCCAGCAGCGAGGCCGATGCGCAAAAAGCTGCAGCCAAGGCGCAGGCCGCCAAGGACGCCGCCGCCCTCGCCGCCAAAAACAATGACTACGCTGGCCGCTGCAAGAAGCTCCTCGCCAACAAGGCCGCCTTGCAAGACCACGGCCGCGTGCGCGTCAAGGACGAGAAGACCGGTCAGTACCGTATCCTGTCGTCGGAAGAGAAGGCCGCCGCCGAAATCGACAACGAAAAGCAGATCAAGGCCTTCTGCTCGCCTTGAGCGGCGGCACTCATCTCAATGCAGCAGCTTCTTGCGAAAGCTCAGTCGGCCACGGTCCTCATCGACCTGAATGATGTCGCCGCCGACGAACTCGCCGCGCAGCAGATGCTCAGCGAGCGGGTTCTCGATCAGGCCCTGTAGCGCCCGCTTCAGGGGCCGGGCACCATAGACCGGATCGTAGCCTTCGCGACAGACCAGGGCCAGTGCTTCCGCACTGAGTTCGAGGCCGAGCTCGCGCTCCTGCAGACGCTGACGCAGGCGATCGAGCTGAATGTCAGCGATCTTTTCCAGCTGTTCCTCACGCAAGGGATGAAAGACGACGATCTCGTCGATACGGTTGAGAAACTCCGGCCGGAAATGCTGCCCGACGACATCCATCACCGCCCCTTTCATCTTCTCGTACGGCGCCATCTCATGACCACTGCTCATGCTCTGAATGAGATCGGAGCCGAGGTTGGAGGTCATCACCACGACGGTGTTGCGAAAATCGACCGTGCGACCCTGACCGTCGGTCAGGCGACCATCATCGAGCACCTGCAGGAGGATGTTGAAGACGTCGGCGTGCGCCTTTTCCACTTCATCGAGGAGGAGGACGGCATAGGGCCGCCGGCGCACCGTCTCGGTGAGATAGCCACCCTCTTCATAGCCGACGTACCCGGGCGGTGCGCCGATGAGGCGGGCGACGCTGTGTTTTTCCATGAATTCCGACATGTCGATACGCACCATGGCATCGTCGCTGTCGAAGAGAAAACGCGCCAACGCCTTGCACAGCTCGGTCTTGCCGACCCCGGTCGGGCCGAGAAACAGAAAAGATCCATTCGGGCGCTGCGGATCGGCGAGACCGGCACGCGCGCGCCGCACGGCATGCGCGACGGCGGTGACTGCCTCGTCCTGGCCGATGACCTGGGCGTGCAGAACATCCTCCATGCGCAGCAGCTTCTCGCGCTCGCCCTCGAGCATCTTGGCCACCGGGATGCCGGTGGCGTGACTGACGACTTCCGCCACCTCCTCTTCGGTGACGCGATTGCGCAGCAGGCGATGCGGCGTTGCACCGACGCTGGACTCACCGCTGGCGGCCTGCGCCAGCGACTTCTCGAGCTTGGGGATGACGTCGTACTGCAGGCGTGACATCTTCTCCAGATCCTGCGAACGGCGCGCCGCCTCATAGTCGATACGCGCCTTCTCGAGCTCCTCCTTGATCTGTTGCGAGCCCTGCAGAGAGGATTTTTCGGCACGCCAGACCTCATCCAGGTCGGCATATTCCTTGCCCAGGCGAGCGATCTCCTCCTCCAGCTTGAGCAGGCGCTGCTGCGAGGCCGCATCCTCCTCGTGACGCAAGGCCTCACGTTCCATCTTCATCTGGATGAGACGACGATCGAGCTTATCCATCACTTCCGGCTTCGAGTCCATCTCCATGCGTATGCGCGAGGCCGCCTCATCGATGAGATCGATGGCCTTGTCGGGAAGCTGGCGATCGGTGATGTAACGCTGCGACAGGCGCGCCGCGGCGATGATCGCCGGATCGGTGATGTCGACGCCATGATGCAGCTCATAACGCTCCTTGAGGCCGCGCAGGATGGCGATGGTGTCCTCGACCGAGGGCTGGTCGACGATGACTTTCTGAAAGCGCCGTTCCAGGGCCGGATCCTTCTCGATGTACTGCCGGTATTCATCGAGGGTGGTCGCGCCGACGCAATGCAGTTCACCGCGCGCCAAGGCCGGCTTGAGCATATTGCCGGCGTCCATGGCGCCTTCCGCCTTGCCGGCACCGACCATGGTATGGATCTCGTCGATGAATAAAATGATGCGCCCTTCCTCCTTGCTCAGATCCTTGAGCACCGCTTTCAAGCGCTCTTCGAACTCGCCACGAAACTTGGCACCGGCGATCAGTGCCCCCATGTCGAGAGCCAAAACGCGCTTGTGGCGCAAGCCTTCCGGCACCTCGCCATTGATGATGCGCTGCGCCAGCCCCTCGACGATGGCGGTCTTGCCGACGCCGGGCTCGCCGATCAGCACCGGATTGTTCTTGGTGCGTCGTTGCAGGACCTGGATGGTGCGGCGGATCTCGTCATCGCGACCGATCACGGGATCGAGTTTGCCGCTTTCGGCACGCGCGGTCAGATCGATGCAATATTTTTCCAGCGCCTGCCTCTGCCCCTCGGCTTCAGCATCGCGCACCGCCTCACCACCGCGCAGCTGGGTGATGGCCTGCTCCAGAGACGCTGCCTGCAAACCCGCTTGCTTGAGCACGCGACCGCACTCACCGCTTTCGAGCATGGCGAGAAGCACCATCTCGCTGCTGATGAACTCATCATGGCGGCTGTGCGCCAGCTTCTCGGCGCGATTGAGGACGCGCGACAGCTCCTGCGACAGGGACACGTCGGTCTGGGTCGAGCTCACCTGCGGCAAGCGCTGCAGCATCTGCTCGACGGCGCTGGTGAGCGCCTTGACATCGACGCCGGCCTGGCGCAACAAGGCCGGCACACTGCCCTGGGCCTGGCGCAGGAAGGCGAGGAGGAGATGTTGCGGCTCGATGAACTGCTGATCCCCCTGATTGGCCAGGGAGCTGGCGTCAGCGAGTGCCGCTTGCAGCATGGACGTCAATTGTTCATTACGCATGGGACACCTCGATCATATTCTCTGCGCTTTAGATCGGGATGGCTGCGTCACATTTCAAGCGCCGCTGCGACGCTCACTGGCGCGTACAGGCAAAATGCTGCTCGCCATAGCGGATGACCAGTTTGTCGGCGCTGATTTCCTCGATGTAGCCATCGAGACGTCGGCCCGGCACCTGAAAACTGATGCGACCATCCTGCCTATGGTAGGCCACCAGACCACGTCGTGACCCGACCTGCATCAAGAGATGGCCATTGGCAGCAAAGTTCATGTCCCAGCTCTGCCCACCGACAGGATCGAAGCAGGACCAGGCGCCGAGCAGTTTTTCATCGCTGCCCAGGGTCAAGGCGCCGACCGAGCCGAGACCCGCATCACGCTCCTGCATACCGGTGATGAGATCGGCGGCGACGGCAAAATTGATGTTCGAGGCCTGAGCCAAGCGGTAGGTGGTGATGCCGATCAGGCGGCCCTGTGTATCGAACAGACCGCCACCACTGGAACCTGGGGAGATCGCCGCAGTGGTCTGGATGACCCGGCCATCGCCTGGCGCGTGACGCAGGGCGGAGATGACACCGGCGCTCCAGCTCAGCGCCAGGCCACTGGGGGCGCCGAGGGCATAGACCGTCTCCCCGACGCGCAGATCATCGCTGGCGCGTATCGGCACCGCTGGACCGGCGTCTTCGGACACCTGTAAACGGCAAAGATCATCGCGGTCATCGGCGGTTTCGAGATGCGCCGGGAAGTCGCCTGCCAGCGTCTGGACGCTGAGGCTGGCACCGGATTTGGCGACATGACAGTTGCTGATGATGCGGCCAGGCGCCACGATGACACCGCTGCCCGAGCCCAGACTGTTGCCATGCGCATCGAGGATGGTGACGACAGCGACGCTCGGCGTCAGGCGACCATAGAGCTCTTCGGGTGACAGATGCAGCGGCGCCGATGGCACCGGTAGCGCTGCCGGCAGCGGCGCCGGCAACACAGGCGCTGGCGCACTCAACCCCTTCATCGCGACGACACCAGCGCGCTGGTGGTAGCCAGCGGCCCACCAGGCCAGAAGTACCAAGGGCAGCAGCCATAGCCAAGTCAGCGAACGCTGGCCACGGCGCTGCGCCGGCATGCCACGCCCCGCTGCTTTCGCCTTGCAAGCCGCGTCATAGGCGCGCCGCCGTTGCGGATCACGCAGGCAATTGTAAGCTTCCTGCAGGACCACCTGACGATTGCGGTCAAAGTCGACGGCGTCATGCATGGCGGCGCACGCCGCCACATAAGCCGCTTCGATGGCCGCCGGCGAGGCGTCGACAGTGACACCCAGGATCTGATAGAGGGTCTGCTTGGATGTCTCGACGACAGGATCGCCCATCATCGACGCGCTCAGGATGGCATCCAGCGCAGCGCCATCTGCGCCATCCGCTCGCCGAGCTGGAAGGCCGTCTGGTGATCGCCAGAAGGCGGCGTCTGCGCCGCCGGAGCATTGTCGGACTGCGCCATCACGCCGAGATGCGAGCCGAGACGATTGACCGCCGCTTCATGCGTAGCGCGCCCAGGTTCAGCCTGGCCGATCCAGATCATGGCGTGCTGCGCTGCAAAAATGACGAACTGGATGAGAACATTGAGCTTGTCACCGCTGAGTCCGTAGGAATTGGTGAACCCCGCCGCCAGCTTATCGCGCCAGCTCTGCTGCAGCCAGCGGCCGGAACTGGCGTCCATGAATTGTTTGAACTCGGCTGAAGCGCTGCCCATATAGGTGGGGGCGCCGAAGATCAGACCGGCGCAGCGATCGAGGCGCGCCCAGTCGATGGCCGCGACGCTACAGAGATAGACGCTGACACCAGCGACGCTGGTGACGCCGGCTGCGACGGAATGCGCCAAGGCAGCCGTATGGCCATGGCGACTGTGATAGACGATGGCGATCTCGATGCTCACGCGGCGATCCAGATGAGGCTGGCCTGACGGCCGGTGCGGGGTTCGCGGCGGAAGGAAAAATAGTCAGCGCTTTGCCGATAGGTGCACTCGCCGCCACCTGCGACCTCCTGCACGCCACAGGCATGCAGGCGCAGGCACGCCAGATGATAGAGGTCGGCGTGATAGTATCCCGGCCGTTGTGGCTGAAAAGCCGCCGCTGCGGCAGCATCATGATGCAAAAAAGTCTGCCTGACCTCTTCACCGACGACAAAGGCGGTCGGCCCTATCGCCGCCCCCAGCCACACCTGCAAAGCGTCACCGGGGCAGGCAAAACGCCGCACCGCAGCCTCGATGACGCCATCGGCGAGACCGCGCCAACCGGCGTGCACGGCCGCCACCGCGCCACCATCGCGGCGCGCCAGGAGCAGGGGCAGGCAATCAGCGGTCAACACCGCACAGACCTCGCCAGGGGTTTCGCTGTAGACCGCATCTGCCTGACAATCGCGCGCACAGGCCGCGTCGACCACGGCGATGCCGTGCACTTGTTGCGGCCAGGCGATGGGATGCGGCAGGGCGAGGAGACGCTCCAGGCGCTGGCGATTGGCGGCGACGGCGACTGGATCATCGTCGACGTGCAACGCGAGGTTGAAGTCATCGAAAGGCGCCCGACTGGCGCCGCCGGCATACCGACGCGTCGTCGCCGCCTGTACACGCGACGACACCGCCCAGTGCGGCCGCACGATCATGCCGACGCCTCCGGCTGCAGAGCGCCGCTACGCTCGGCCAGCCATTCGGCGCTGATCGCCCAGGTCGTATGCACAGCGCTGGCACCGGCGAAGACTCCAGCGTGGCCACCGGGCACGAGATGAAAGCGTTTATCGCGCGAGGCGACGAGATCCATGATGCGATAAGCGGCGGCCATCGGCACGATGGCATCGGAACTACCGGCGAAAGCCAGCAGGTCACAGTCGATACGCTGAAAGTCGACCTCGCGCTGACCGATGCGCAGACTGCCACGCGCCAGCTGATTGGCCAGACCGAGCTTCTGCAGCATCTCCTGCACCGTGCCGCCGGGGTAGTCAGCCATGTTGTCGAACCAGGCATTCATCGACATATAGCGGACGATGTATTCACGATCAGCGAGATTGCGCACCATGGACAGATAGCTGGTGAAGGGACTCAAGGGACTGGTCATCTTGAAGGCGCGCGACACCCATTTGCCCGGCACATGAAAGCGCTCGGCGTCGATCTGATCGAGACGGAAGCGCGTATGCGCGCGTATCCAGGCGCTGGGCGCAGCGATGGCCTGGCTGAGGCGTCCAGCTACGCCCATGCGGCGGGCATCGAGGGGACTGGCGATGGTGACCAGGGCGGTGACGTCACGGTCATCGCCACAGCCGAGATAAAGCAGGGCGAGCAGCCCACCCATGCAATAGCCCATGAGATTGAGCTGACGCTGACCGCTGTGTGCCCGAATCGCCTGCATCGCTGCCGGGAACCAGCGCACGACATAGTCCTCCAGGGTCAGTCCCTGATAAGGCGGGTCTTTCGGGTTGCCCCAGTCGATGAGATAGACCTCATAGCCCTGGGCGAGGAGATAGCGCACCAGGGAACGCTCGATCATCAGGTCGAAGATCCAGGCGAAGACGCCGAGCGGCGGCACCAGGACGAGGGGGCGCGTGTAGCGCTGCTGACGCACCACCAGAGTCTCACCTTCGATGTAGAGATGATCGACGGCGAGCGGCCGGTAATAGCGCACAGCCATGATGCCGTCGCGATGAATCTCTTCATAGGGCGTGCTGTCCTTCTGGATGAAGCGTTCCGGATAGCGGCGCCGCTGATAGGCATTCTTGACGAAATCCCTGACCTTGCGCCAAGGCCCGGGAGCAAAGCGACGGCTCATGCCGACCCCCTTCCATGTCGCATCCTTCTAGGTCGCATCATTCTAGGCCCCGGTGATCTTTTTTGCATCGGCATCTGCGCACAGGGCCGCCTGTAATTTGAGCAAATCGTCGGGCAAGGGCGAGTGCCAGGTGAGCTGCGCGCGCGTGCGCGGATGTTGCAGGCCGAGCTCACAGGCGTGCAGGGCCTGGCGACGAAAGATGCTGAGGTAGGCGCTGAGAGCCGCACCAGCCTGGCGCAGACAGGCCGCCCCCGGACGATAGACCGGATCACCGAGCAGGGGATGGCCGAGATGGCTCATATGAACGCGGATCTGGTGCGTGCGCCCCGTCGCCAAGCGCAACTCGAGGTGACTGAACGCCCCATAGGTCGCCAGGCGCCGATAGGTCGTGCGCGCTTCCTTACCATCGGCACGCACCGCCATACGCAGGCGGTCCTGGGCGTGCCGGCCGATGGCGGCGTCGACTTCGCCCTGCGCCGCCGGAATGCCGCAGACCCAGGCCTGGTAGATGCGACGCAGGCTGCGCGCCTTGAGCTGGGCGATGAGATCGGCCTGTGCCGCCGGTTGCCGCGCCACCACGAGCAGACCGGAGGTCTCCTTGTCGAGACGGTGCACGATGCCAGCACGCGGCAAAGCGGCGAGTTCAGGGGCATGGTGCAGCAGGGCATTCATCAAGGTCCCGTGCGTATTGCCGGCACCGGGATGGACGACCAGCCCTGCGGGTTTGTCGATGACCAGGATGTCCTCGTCCTCATAGACCCGCTGCAGAGGAATATCCTCCGCCTCGGCCTCGGTACGCGCCGCCAGCTCGACCTCGAGACTGAGGCTGGCACCCTCCGCGACACGCAGACTCGGCCTGACCTGCCGCCCCTGATAGAGCAGGGCGCCACTGGCGATCCAGTCCTGGATCTGGGCACGCGAAAACTCCTCGAGCAGCTGCGCCGCCGCCTGATCGAGACGCATACCGGCGAGACTCGCGTCGACCCGCATCTGTCGTTGTAAGGTTTCTGCCATAGTCTCCGGCGACAGCCTGTGTTTAAATAGCCATTTTACCCGAAATGGTCCGAGCGTCCTGCATGAATCGTCTAACTCGCCTGGGGGCGCTCGCCCTCGCCTGCCTGCTGAGTGCCTGCGCCGGCCATCACCTCGGCAGCAAGAAGAAAACTGAGCTGACCGATCAGCAATACTTTGACCAGGGTGTCGAGGCGCTGAAGGACCACAGCTATCTCACCGCCATCCATAAGTTTGAAGATCTCGACTCCCACTATCCGGTGGGCATCTACGCCGAACAAGGGCAGCTCGAGCTCATGTACGCGCACTTCATGAACCTCGACTACGCCTCCGCCGGTGCCACCGCCGAACACTTCATCAAGCTCTACCCGTCGAGTCGACAGCTCGACTATGCTTACTATGTGCGCGGCCTCAGCGACTTTCATGCCGATGAAGGCTTTTTCGACGGCATCCTGCCCATCCGCAGCGCCTGGCGCGACATCGGCAGCCGCGAGACCGCCTACAAGGACTTCAAAGCCCTGCTCGATCGTTTTCCCGACAGTCCCTTCGCCGCCGACGCCCGCCAGCGCATGATCTTCGTGCGCAATCAGATGTCTGAACACGAACTGCACGTCGCCATCTACTACGCCCGCCGTGGCGCCTACCTCGCCGCCGCCAACCGGGCGCGCAATATCGTCGAAGGCTATCCGACGACACCGAGCGTACCGCAAGCCCTCGCCGTGCTCAGCTATAGCTACGAGCATCTCGGTTTGCCGCAATTGGCGACAGGTGCGCGCAGTGCCCTGACCCTAAACTATCCCGGCACCCCCTACATCGATGCGCACGGACAGATCAAACTCGATCTCGGCGCCCGCAACGACCGCCGTTCGATGTGGAATATCCTCAGCTTTGGCCTGTTCGGCAGCAGCGACAGCCCCGACCTCGATTGATCAGGGCTGGCCGGCGCGGTGAACGATGCGAGGCGCATCGACACCGCTGGCCGTACTACCAGTGGATGCCCTTCATGAGATAGGCGAAAGCCATCTGCTCGGTGGTCGGCGCCGCCACCTCACTGCCTCCAGCCTGCTCGTTGCGTGCCGCTGAGGAGTCCGGGAACATCTTGAAGCCGGTGTTCATGATGATCTCGGTGACCTTGGGCATGACGAAGTGCATGACCTGGGCAAAGACCCCCAGCCGCGTGGCGATGCGCTTGTGCTTGTGGATCATGGCGTCACAGATCATGTCGGCGGCTTCTTCCGGAGCGATCGCCGGGACATGATCGTAGATCTTCGTCGGCGCGATCATCGGCGTACGCACCAGCGGCATGTTGATGGTGGTGAAGTGGATGTTGATATCGGAGAACTCCGAGGCGGCGCAACGCGAGAAAGCATCGAGAGCCGCCTTTGAAGCGACATAGGCGGAAAAACGCGGCGCGTTGGTCAGAACACCGATCGACGAGATGTTGATGATCTGGCCGCTGCGCTGCTTCTCGAAGTGCGGCAGCAGACGCATGATCAGGCGCAGGGCGCCGAAATAGTTGAGCTGCATGGTGCGCTCATAGTCGTGAAAGCGGTCATAGGCGGCGGAGATGCCGCGCCGGATGGAACGCCCGGCATTGTTGACCAGAATATCGACCTGACCGTGATCCTGCAGCACCTGATCGACGAGGCGATCACACTCTTCCATCAACGAGACGTCGGCCGAATAGGTCCAGGCGCGACCACCGATGGCTTCGATCTCGGCCCGCGTCGCCTGCAGCTTTTCCGGATCGCGCGCCACCAGCATGATGCGCGCGCGCGTCTCGGCGAGGCGCAGGGCGAGAGCCTTGCCGATGCCGGAAGACGCGCCGGTGATGAGGATGACCTTGTCCTCGACGTTGCCGGCCAGGGTATGATCGACGAACAGATCGGTGTCGAGATGACGCAGCCAGTAATCCCAGAGGACGCCGACGTAGGAAGCCAGCGGCGGACACTCGATGCCGCTGCCCTTGAGCTCGCGCAGGGTGTCACGGCAGTCAAACTTGGTCGGATACGTCAAAAAGCCGAGCGCCTCCTCGGGAATCTGCAGATCCTTAAGAAATTGCCGGCGCATGCGCGCCACCGGTGGCAGCTTACCCAGCGGACCGGTCACCGACTTGGGAATGAAGGCGGCCATGCGCGCATCGATGCGCATGGTGAACTGCGGCGCGGCGGCAGCGCCGGCGACCAGGTTCATCACCTCCCCCACCTTATGCGGTTTCGGATCGGTGAGATGGAAGACGCGGCCGTTCAGACCTTCTTTATGCGCCAGATGATCCATGGCGTCGACCACATAGTCGACCGGCACGATGTTCAGACGACCACCTTCGACGCCGAGCATGGGCACCCAGGGCGGCAGGGTCTGACGCATCTTCTTGATCAGACGGAAGAAGAAATAAGGACCATCGACCTTGTCCATCTCGCCGCTGCGCGAATGCCCGACGACCATGCCGGGACGATAGATGCGAAACGGACAAGTGGCCGTCGTGCGCACCAGTTTTTCTGCCTCATGCTTGGTGCGCAGATAGGGATTGATCAGCTTCTCCGCCTCATCGAACATGTCTTCACGCCAGGTGCCGCTATACAGACCGGCGACAGCGATGGAGCTGGCATAGTGCAGACAGCCGACGGCGAGCGACTCAGCCGCCTGCAGCACGTGTCGGGTGCCCTGCACGTTGGCGAGAATCTGCGCCTCTTCGCTGGCGCCGATGTCATAGATGGCGGCGAGATGGAACATATGCGCGATCTGTCCACGCAGGGCCGCCACTTGGCCGGCGTCGAGGCCGAGACCGGGCTGCGCGAGATCGCCGCGCACGGCGTGCAGCTGCCCGGCGTGATGCGGATAGCGCTCGCACAGGGCGGTGAACTTGGCTTCACTGCCGGGACGCACGAGGACGTGCACCTGGGCGCCGCGGGCGAGCAGTTTGGCGACGAGAAACTTGCCGATGAAACCGGTGGCACCGGTGACGAAGTAATGCATGAGTAGACTCCTTCTCTCTTTATAAATCCGGACCCTCATCCGGTCTGCCTTGCAGTGTACATGGTGACCGCCGATTGGCCAGTCACCCGTCACCTGTTTTTTGATAATTTTTGTTATAAATCATGCGTTTAGAGCAAATACTCAAGAGCATTTACTCTAAACAGCAGCGTCTTTCCCGACCTTGCAGCCGCCTCACTCACCCGGTCGCCAGGCCTGGGTGATCGGATAACGGCGATCCTTGCCCAGACCACGTTCACTCAGTCGCGGCCCGATGGCCGCCTGCCGACGCTTGTATTCATTGCGGTCGACCTTGCGCAGGACCTCATAGACGCAGGCGCGCTCGAAGCCGGCGGCGATGATGGCCTCGGCACTGGCATCTTCTTCGATATAGAGGCGCAGGATCTCGTCGAGGATCTCATACGGCGGCAGACTGTCCTCATCCTTCTGGTCGGGAGCCAGTTCAGCGGAAGGCGGACGATCGATGACGCGCTGCGGGATGACCGGGCTACTTTGATTGCGGTAACGCGCCAGCGCGAAGACGAGCGTCTTGGGCACGTCCTTGAGCACGTCGAAGCCCCCCGCCATATCGCCGTAGAGCGTGGCATAGCCGACCGACATCTCGGACTTGTTGCCGGTGGTCAGCACCAGGGCGCCATGCTGATTGGACAGCGCCATGAGCAGCGTACCGCGCGCCCGTGCCTGCAGATTTTCCAGGGTCGCCCCCGAAGGTCCCGGTGACTCCGCCTGTAGCACCCGATGCAAAGCCTGCACCACTTCGATGATCGGGTAACAATGATAGGTCACACCCAAGGTTCGCGCCTGTTGCTCGGCGTCCTCGCAGCTCATCGCGGCGGTATAATGATAAGGCATCATCACCGCGCGCACGCGTTGCGCACCGAGGGCATCGACGGCGATGGCCAGGGTCAAGGCGGAATCGATACCGCCCGAAAGGCCGAGGACGACACCGGGAAAAGCATTCTTGTCGACGTAGTCGCGCACCGCCAGCACCAAAGCGGCGTAGACTTCGGCGAGGGGATCGAGCTGCTCGGCACAGGCGGCCGCCTGTGGCTGATCACCGCGCAGATCGACGAGCAGCAGTTGTTCGCGAAACGGGGTGGCGCGCGCAACGAGGCGTGCATCGGTGTCGATGACGCAGGACGCGCCGTCGAAGACCAGTTCATCCTGACCACCGACCAGGTTGACATAAACCAGGGAACAGCCGGTTTCCTGGCTGCGCTGCCGCAGCAGGTGCTCGCGTTGTACCTGTTTACCGCGGTGATAGGGCGAAGCATTGAGGCAGACCAGCATCTGGGCGCCGGCGGCGACGCTCGCCTGCACCGGCTGCGCATGCCAGACGTCTTCACAGATGAGCAGGCCGAGACGCTGACCGCGATGCTCGATGACGCAAGGCGCGCTGCCCGCGCTGAAGTAGCGCTGCTCATCGAAGACCTGATAATTGGGTAGACAGACCTTGCGGTACTCAGCAAGGCAGCGGCCCGCCTCCCAGACCCCGGCGAGATTGTACAGCCGGCCATCGCGGCGCCCCGGATAGCCGAGGATCAACTTGATCGGCGCCGCCGCCAGGGTCACCAGAGCGGCCTGGATGCGCCCCTCCAGACTTGGGCGCAGCAGCAGATCCTCGGGCGGATAGCCGATCAGCGCCAGTTCAGGAAAGACCGCGAGGTCGGCACCGGCGGCAGCGGCCTCGCGACTGAGAGCGAGAATCTTTGCCGCATTACCTTCGATGTCGCCGACGAGTGCATTCATCTGCACCAGAGCCATGCTCCACGACTGTGACATAAAACCTCTCCCACGGCGCGTGTCGTCAGCGCCAAGATGCTTTAAACTGCGGACCTACAACGATCGGATGGGAGGCAGCATGGGGCGCCTGATCATCGAGGGCATCACCCTCTGGATTATATTCCAAGTCCTGCGTGGCGTCTTTCGCGGCCACCGACGGAGTTTCGAAGCGCCGACGTCTTCCCTTGCGGGCACCAGCCAGATGATGGTGCAGTGTCATCACTGCCAGGACTACATCCCTGCCGATCGCGCCATCCACGCACGCGGCCACACTTACTGCAGCGAAGAACATCGCCGCGCCGACGGCAGCGCATGAAGGCCGGCACCACCGCCGAGCATCGCCTGCTCTCCATCTATGCCTGGTATCGGCTGACCCTGTCCGCCCTGCTCCTGCTCCTCTTTTTTGCACATTTTCAAAAACCCCTGCTCGGCCGTGAGGACCCTGGCGCCTACCTGCACTTGGCCATCCTCTATTTCGTTTTCAACAGCCTGTGCATCTTCCTCAACCAGGATCGCATCGCGCGTACGTCCAGACGCGCCCTCGTCTTCGTCCTGACCGACATCCTCGCCCTGACCCTGTTCATCCATCTGAGCGGCGGTGTGACCAGCAATCTGCCCTTGCTGCTGGCGGTCAGCGTCGCCGCCGGCAACATCCTGCTGCGCCCTCGCCTCGGCCTGTTCGTCTCGGCCATCGCCACCTTGACCCTGCTCTATGAGCAGATCTACTACATCTACGAATACAGCAGCTCCTGGCAAGGTATCGAGACCTCGGCTTTTCTCGGCCTGGGCTTTTTCACCATCGCCCTACTCTCGCAGCAACTGGCCGACCGCCTGCGCCAGGGGGAGGAACTGGCGCTGACCCAGGAACGGCGTCTGCGCGAGATGCACACCCTGAGCCGCCAGATCCTGCGCCGCATGCGCACCGGCATCCTGGTCATCGATGAGCAGGGTTGCATCACCATGTCCAATCAGGCCGCCTCGACCCTGCTCGACGTCGCGCTCGCTGACGGCGAGACGCGCCTGAGCGATGCTGCACCACGTCTGGCCGAGGCGATGCGCGCCTGGCAACAGCGACCGGCACAGCGCACACCGCCTTTTCAGAATCACGCCGGCGCCGCTAATGTCAGCGCCAGCTTCACCGTGCTCGATGGCGAGGCGCATGACGTACCGTGGTCGACGCTCATCTTCCTCGAAGACCATACGCAGCTGACGCAGCAGGCGCAACAGCTCAAACTCGCTTCCCTCGGCCGCTTTTCCGCGAGCATCGCGCATGAGATCCGCAATCCCATGGGAGCGATCAGCCACGCCGCACAACTGCTCGCCGAATCGCCGGTCATCCAGGCCGAGGATGCACGCCTGCTGCAGATCATCCAGCAGCACTGCCTGCGCATGAATGACATCGTCGAAAATGTCTTGCAACTGTCGCGTCGCGAAAATAGCCGGTACGAGTTGTTCGACCTCACCGCCTGGCTGGAAAGTTTCATCGATGAGCTGCTGCCCTCGCTGCCGGCACCGACGTGCATCCAGCGGCAGGACATGCAGACGCCCCTGATCGTGCGCTTCGACCCCAATCACCTCTATCAGGTCCTGCAGAACCTGGTCAGCAATGGTCTGCGTTACAGCGGCAAGCACGGCGACGCTGGCGTCCTCCTGCGCACCGGCCAGCTGGCGCAGGCGCAGCCCTATCTCGACGTCCTCGACCATGGCCCCGGCGTAGAGGCGGCGCTGCGGCAACACTTGTTCGAGCCGTTTTTCACCACCGAAGCGCGCGGCACTGGTCTTGGTCTCTACCTGGCGCGCGAATTGTGTGAAGCCAGTCAAGCCCGCCTCGACTACATCGATGGCCCGCAGACCTGTTTTCGGATAACCTTTGCCCATCCTGATCGTTCGCTGCAACTGCCATGAGCCTGGCCCTGATCGTCGATGACGAGCCCGACATAAGAGAACTGCTGGCCATCACCCTCACGCGCATGGGGGTGACGACGGCCTGCGCCGAAGACCTCGCCTGCGCCCGTCAGACCCTGGCCGGACGGCGCTTCGACCTCGTGCTCACCGACATGCATCTGCCCGACGGCAGTGGCCTCGAGCTGATCGCTGATATCCAACGCGACTGGCCGCAGACACCGGTGGCGGTGATCACCGCTTATGGCAGCATGGAAACCGCCATCACCGCCCTCAAGGCCGGTGCCTATGACTTCATCTGCAAACCCATCGATCTCGCTCGCTTGCGCGAACTCGTCAGCGCCGCCCTGAGCCTGGCACAACGCCCGCCTGTGGAAGACGCCGACGACCCCCTGCTCGGCAGTTCCGAGGCCATGCAAAGCTTACGCCGCACCTTGCATAAGCTGGCGCGTAGCCAGGCGCCGGTCTTCATTCATGGCGAATCGGGGAGCGGCAAGGAGCTGGTGGCGCATCGTATCCATGATCTTGGAACACGCGCTGACCAGCCCTTCATTCCAGTCAACTGCGGCGCCATTCCGATCGAACTCATGGAGACCGAGTTTTTCGGTCACAAGAAAGGCAGCTTCACCGGTGCCCAGGAGGACAAGATCGGCCTGTTCCAGGCCGCTGCTGGCGGTACCCTCTTTCTCGATGAGGTCGCCGATCTGCCGCTGAGCATGCAGGTCAAGCTGCTACGAGCCATCCAGGAGAAGAGCGTGCGTCCCATCGGAGCGACGCGCGAGATCGCCATCGATGTACGCATCATCTCAGCGACGCACAAAGACCTGACAGCGGAAGTCGAGGCAGGGCGCTTTCGTCAGGATCTCTTCTATCGCCTGCACGTCATTCCTCTACGCGTCCCCGCCCTGCGCGAAAGACGCGAAGACATCGCGCTGTTGAGCGACGCCTTCCTGACGCGTATGGCTGCGGACTGGGGCATCGCCACACCGCGCTTGCACACACAGGCGCGCCAACGCCTGCAGAGCTACCCCTTTCCCGGCAATGTGCGCGAACTGCAGAACATCCTCGAACGCGCGGTCACCTTGAGCGATGGCCAGCTCATCCTCGCCGAACACCTGCAGATCGAGTCGCCCAGCCCAGCCCCTCCACCTTCGCCAGCACAGGACTTGCCCGCCGGTGCCGCCCTCGAGGAATACCTGCAGGACATCGAGCGCCGCGCCATCTTGCAGGCCCTCGAAGAGACGCGCTGGAACCGCACCCTGGCGGCGAAAAAGCTCGGCATGAGCTTTCGTTCCCTGCGCTACCGCCTGAAAAAGATGGGCCTCGATCAGGACGATGGCGACGACGCCGGATCCGGCCAGGCATAAGGCTGCGGCGGCAACGAGCAGGCTTGCCCGAGCAACTGTTCGACGAGCAGGCGGGTCGAGGCCGGCGCCAGAATCAGACCATTGCGAAAATGTCCGGCGTGCACCCACAGGCCGCGCACCGGGCTTTCGGCAACGATGGGAATGCCCTGCGCCGAACCGGGCCGCAGACCCGCCCAATGCCAAGCCGGTGACTGTCCGGCCAGAGCAGGCCAAAGCTGACCGGCGATCTGCATCAACTGCTGTCGCGCCGCCGTCGTCGTCGACTTGTCGAAGTCGCGCAGTGCGACGGTGGAACCGACGAGCAGATGACCATCGCGGCGCGGAATGAGATAGTGGGCATCGTGCATGAGGATGCTGGCTGGCGCTGGCGCCGTACCCGGTGCATAACAGAGCATCTCGCCATGCACCGGGTGAATGGCGATATTCTGCTGCGCCCGGGCGAGCAGCCGCCCGGTCCAGGCGCCGGCACAGGCGACGACCGTCTCGACACTCAGATGGCGACCGTCAGCGAGGAGCAGAGCCTGCACCCGCCCCTGTGACTGCTGAAAATCGACGACTTCACTGGCTTCTTCGATGACGACGGCGAGGCGACGCAGATCGGCGGCAAGAGCCGCGAGCAGGCGTGGATTGCGCACATGCGCCAGCCCCGGCATGAACAGTGCCGCCGCCGCATGCGGCCCTGCCGGCAGGCGCTGCTGCAGTTCCTCGGCCGAAAGAAGCTGTAGTTCGACATCAACCCGCTGCGCCCAATCCTGCGCCGCCGCCACATCGTCGACCGCGAACATGAACATGCCACCCGGCTGCCACTCTGGATCGATACCGGTGCTCGCCAGCAGCGACTGCACCAGCCCTGGATACAGATCCTGCGATTGTCGTGCCATGACGTCGACCGCTGACGGATGGCGCCAGGGATAGAGCGGTGACATGATGCCACCACCGGCCCAGGACGCCTCGGCGGCGAGATGCGTGCGCTCGAGCAGCACCACCTCAACCCCGGCCAGGGCAAGAGCGCGCGCCGTCATCATGCCGATGACGCCACCACCGATGATGTGGACGCGCATGCGCCTCTCCTTCAGGCCGGTTGCAGGGTGCGGGCAAAGCTCAACATACGCTGCAAGGGCAGAACGGCACGCTCGACCAGGGCCGGGTCGACCAGCACTTCCTGGTCACCCTGGCGCAGGACGGCGGCAAGATTGTCGAGCGTGTTCATCGCCATCCAGGGGCAGTGTGCACAGCTGCGGCAAGTCGCCCCCTGCCCGGCCGTCGGCGCCTCGATGAACTCCTTGTCCGGCGCCGCCTGCCGCATCTTGTAGAAGATCGCCTTGTCGGTGGCGACGATGAAGCGTCGGTGCGGCAAGGTGCGTGCCGCCGCGATCAGCTGTGAAGTCGAACCGACAGCGTCAGCCAGGGCGATGACCGCCTCCGGCGACTCCGGATGGACGAGAATGCCAGCCTCCGGGTAGACACGTTTGAGATCGGCGAGCACGCTAGCCTTGAACTCCTCGTGCACGATGCAGGAGCCCTGCCAGAGCAGCATGTCGGCGCCCGTCTGTTTTTGCACATAAGCACCGAGGTATTTGTCCGGCGCCCAGATCACACGTTCGCCGGCGTCATGGAGATGCTCGACGAGATCGACGGCGATACTCGACGTCACCACCCAGTCGGCACGCGCTTTGACCGCCGCCGAGGTGTTGGCATAGACCACCACCGTACGCTCGGGATGGGCGGCGCAAAAGGCACTGAATTCATCGACCGGACAACCGATGTCCAAAGAGCAGGTCGCCTCCAGGGTCGGCATCAGCACGCGCTTGTGCGGGCTCAGGATCTTCGCCGTCTCGCCCATGAAGCGCACACCGGCGACGACCAGGGTGCTGGCAGCATGATCGCGACCAAAGCGCGCCATCTCAAGCGAATCGGCGACACAACCTCCGGTCGCCTCCGCCAGGGCCTGCAGACGTGGATCGGTGTAGTAGTGCGCCACCAGGACAGCATCCTCGGCGGCGAGGAGATGACGCCAGCGCTGCACGTCGGCAGCAGAGAGGGCGGCATCCTGAACAGGACTCGATGTGCTCATAAAGAGGGTTCCTCCGGCAGAACCACCATTCTACAACGACCGGTCCGACACTGACAGGATGCATCACATCGACCGCTGAGCTCAGGGCACAGGAGCCTGTGCATCGTCATCTTGCCCGGGGACACGATCGGCAGACAGACGGGAAGATATCTTCGATCCGTGCGCCCGTGCAGAGCGCGACCTACGGCCATGGAGAGCAAAAATGCGGCATTGCCTTATAGATGCGTCAGTCCGGCCCGCAAAATATAGATGTCAAATTTCTCTGCACATTTTGCTATCTCAAGAAAAACCTCGACCAGCCACGAAGACTTACTAGCCATGAAATGAGTCCGATCCAGATGTTCCCACATCTCCTCCGGACAATCATGCATTAGTCTTTAAGAATCGCGGTCGTCGCCATCGAAAGATAATTCGACCTTCAGCCACCGGCGACCTGCCCTTCAACCTTACCGCCGATGCGCCCACTGCGCAGCAGAGTGACACCGTTTTCATACTCGGGGGCGTCGGCCTGCCTTCATGGCAGTTAAGCTTGGACCGCCTGCTTTTACATTACAGAGGTAATTATCTGGGCTTGAAGAGGATGAGATGATAGGCCGCATTAGAACAGGGGGTTGAAAATCGTGCCGTTTCGGCCCGCTGGGCAACTGACGAGATGGAAGTCGGCACAGATTAAATTCACCGGCAAAGCATCTTGACTGATGGGGCCACTTTACTCCGCCGTGAGCGATAAAATATGTCGCCCCTGATATAGCCCCCCAAAAAAACCGACAAGATTGGCCGCGCATGCGCTGAGCCGCTCCTGCCGCCATCACTGGCAGGGTGAAGCGGAGATGATTAGACTGACAGCGAGGGGCGAGGCGCTGGAGGTTCACATGCTGAACGATGGCGATCCATCCGCCAGCTTGGCGGATCTTTATCTGGCACCGGAAGACGTCTGCCTGGCGCAGATACAGGCACAGCTGAGCATGGCACCGGGCGAGGCCGAGGCCGTACATGCGCGGGCACGCGACTGGATCGCGCAGGTACGCCTGCAGCCGCCACCGCTTTTGGCGCGACTGCTGCAGGACTATCAGCTCAGCACTCAGGAGGGCTGGGCCTTGATGTGTCTGGCGGAGTGTCTGTGGCGCATTCCCGATCGCGCCAGCGCCTATGACTTCGCCGGCCAGATGCTGGCGGAAGGTCGCTGGCAGGGTGGCGGTGATGCTCTGACGCGCATCAGTTCATGGTTATTGCGGCGCGGTCGCGATTATGCCAGCAGCGCCTCGCAGGGTTGGCATCAGCTCCTGCATCGCTTCGGTGATGAGGTTTTCCTGCACATCCTGCAAGCGACGCTGCAGGCCATGGCGCAGCGCTTCGTCTTCGCCGAGGACATCAGCACCGCCCTCGCCCATCGCCATCCCGATCTGCTCTACACCTTCGACATGCTCGGTGAGTCGGCGGTCAGCGACAGTGAGGCCGAGCGCCATCTCAACGATTATGCACTGGCGATCAGCGCCCTCAGCGCGTCGCGCCGTTCGCCTTGCGATGGGGTCTCGATCAAGATCTCCGCCCTCTATCCGCGCTGTGAGCCGGGACAGGCGCAGCGCGCCCTGCCCGAGCTTGAAAAGCGTTGCCTGTGGCTGGCGGAACAGGCCGCCGCCGCTGATCTTCCCCTGACCCTAGACGCCGAGGAGAGCGCCAGCCTCGAGCTCAGTCTGCGCTTGCTCGCACGCCTGCGCCAGCACCCGCACCTGCAAGGCTGGGACGGCCTCGGCATCGCCGTGCAGGCTTATCAGCGGCGCGCCAGTGCCGTCATCGGGCATCTGCAGCAGCTGGCCGAACGCAGCGCCCAACCGCTCAAGGTACGCCTGGTCAAAGGCGCTTACTGGGACCGCGAGATTCAGCTGGCGCAGCAGCTCGGCCTGGCCAGCTATCCAGTGTTCACGGTCAAACGCCACAGTGACCTGAGCTACCTCGCCTGCGCCCGCCAGCTCCTCGCCAGCCCTTATCTGCAGGCCCAGTTCGCCACCCACAACGCCCATACCCTGGCCTGTCTAAGCGTCTGGGCTGCGGGACGCCCGATCGAGTTGCAGCGTCTGCACGGCATGGGTGAAGCCCTGCACACCCTGGTGGCGCAGGAGACCGGCCTGCCGGTGCGCGTCTATGCGCCGATCGGCCGCTTTCGCGAGCTGCTCCCCTACCTCATCCGCCGTATGCTGGAAAATGGCAGCCATCAGTCCTTCGTCGCCCGCCTGTATGATGAAAGCTGCAGCGACGACGACATCCTCGGTGACCCGCTGCTGCCCGCCAGCACAGCGGCGGTGACACTGCCCGAGCCGCGCGCGCTCTGGCCGGGACGGCCGGCGGCGGCCGGCTTTTCCCTCGCGGACAAGCTCTGGCTGCAGCGTCTGCGCCTGTCCTGGTCAACGGCGGACGACGTTGCGGCGACGCCGCTGCCCCCTCATCTCGCGGCGGGACCTGCGGTGACCGTCTTCTCGCGCGCCTGCCCGGAAGTGGCGATCGGCAACATCCGCTGCCTCGATGACGCAGGCCTGGCGGCGGCGACCGACCTTGCTGCCGCTGCCGCCCGCGACTGGGGACTGCGGCCGGTACACGAACGTGCCGCCTGTCTGCGCCGCATGGCGCAACGCCTGGAAGACGCCGCCGACGACTATCTGCGCCTGCTCCTGCACGAAGGCGGCAAGGTCCTGATGGATGCACAGGCGGAGCTGCGCGAAGCCATCGATCTGTGCCGTTACTATGCCGATCAGGGCGAGCAGCTCATGCAGGCACGGTCGCTCGACCATATCACCGGCGAGGCCAACACTCTGCACTGGCGCGCGCGCGGCCTGGTCCTGTGCATCAGTCCATGGAATTTTCCTTTGGCGATTTTCCTCGGTCAGGTCGCCGCCGCTCTCGTCACCGGCAACAGCGTCATCGCCAAACCCGCCAGCGCTACACCGCTGCTCGCCTATCGCGCCTGCCTGGACCTGCACGCCGCCGGCGTCCCGGAAGCGGTCCTCATCCATGCCCCCTGCCCGGCCGCTGCCCTCACCACGGTTCTGGCACATCCCGACCTGGCGGCGGTCGCCTTCACCGGCAGCACCAGCGTCGCGCAGAGCCTGCACCGGCAGCTGGCCGAGCAACACCGCGCCATCCTGCCCTTGATCGCCGAGACCGGCGGACTCAACGCCCTGATCGCGGACAGCACCGCCCTGCCTGAGCAGGTGGTGCGCGACCTTCTCGTTGCCGCCTTCAACAGCAATGGCCAGCGCTGCTCTTCCTGCCGCATCCTCTTCGTGCAGGACAGCATCGCCGAGCGCGTCGAGACCCTGCTCGCCGGCGCCCTGCAACATTGGATCATCGACTCGCCGCTCGCCCTGAGCAGCGACGCCGGCCCGCTCATCGACGCGGTGGCGCAGGCCAACCTGCTCGCCTACGAGAGTGATCTGGCCAAGCGCTGCGCCTGCATCGGCCGCGCCGCCGCCCCCAGCCATGGCTGCTATATGGGCGCGGTGGCCTATGCTTGTCGCTTCGAGGACTTGCCGACGGAAGAAGTCTTCGGCCCCATCCTGCACTGTGTGCGTTTTCAGCGCGATGACTGGCCACGTCTGATCGCCTGGCTGCGCCAGAGCGGCTATGGCCTGACCCTCGGCCTGCACACGCGCCAGCCGGGACGCGCCGCCGAGCTGGCGGCACAGCTCCCGATCGGCAATGTCTACGTCAACCGCCCACAGATCGGCGCCGCCGTGGCCCAGCAGCCCTTTGGCGGACGCGGCCTGTCCGGTACCGGCTTCAAGGCTGGCGGCCCCCACTACCTCATGCGTTTTGCCGTCGAGCAGGTGGTCTGTGACAACCTCGCGGCGCTCGGCATCGATCCCGAGCTGGTGCAATTCGGAGCTGCATCATGATGGCTTGCGAACATACCCTACGGGGTATACAATGATTTCATCATCCCTGACCGCGAGGAGTCGACCATGACCATCGAACGCGCTTTGCGCCTGATCGCCGGATTTTTCATCATGCTGAGCGTCGCTCTCGGCTATTTCGTTCACCCCGCTTGGTTCCTGTTCACCGCCTTCGTCGGGCTCAATCTCTTCCAGTCCGCCTTCACCAACTGGTGTCCGATGATGACCTTCCTGCGCAAGGCCGGTCTCAAGCAAGGCTGCGCTTCATGAAGCTCCTGCACGCTCTCGCCCTGCTCGTCAGCCTGCCGGTCGCCGGCGTGGGTGCGGCGCCGCTGGCCACGGCGATGGTCGGGTATCGCAACGTCGAGCGTACTTATGACACCGTCGCCACCATCGAGGCCGAGCATCAGTCGACGGTCAGCGCCGAGACCAGTGGCCGCATCACCGCCATCAACTTCCGCGCCGGCGATAGCGTGCATCAAGGGCAGGTGATCATGCGCATCGACACTTCGGTCGCCGATCAGCAGATGGCTGCCGCTTCGGCGCACCTGCACGAAGCACAGGTGCAGGAACAAAATGCGCGCGATCAGTTCCAGCGCATCGCCCATCTGCTCGGACAACACTTCGTCGCGCAGGCGCAGTACGATCAGGCGCAGGCTGATCTGCGCAGTGCCCAGGCGCGCGTGCGGTCCTTGCAGGCCAGCCTTGCCGCCACCAGCACGACGCGCGGTTTCGCCACCATCGTCGCGCCCTACAGCGGCGTGATGTCGCAACTGCTCGTCGAGGTCGGTGACATGGCGGCGCCCGGCACCCCCCTCGCCGTCGGCTTCGATCCCCAGCAGCTGCGCGCCACCAGCCAATTACCGCAGTCGCGTGTCGCTCTGGTGCGCAGCGCCGGCAAGGCCTATATCGAGATTGACGGCACGACACGCTGGCTACCCTGCGATGGCATGACTTTGCTGCCCGCCGCCGACCCCAAGAGCCACACCACGGAAGTGCGTCTGCATCTCGCCCACCCCGCAGGTCTGTTGCCCGGACAACTGGTCAACGCTCACTTCGTCATCGGCTCGCAGCGACGCCTGGTCATCCCGCGCCAGAGCGCCCTGCAGCGTTCGGAGCTGACCGCGGTCTACGTCGTCGACGGCCAGGGACACGCCGAGCTGCGTCAGGTACGCCTCGGTCAGGTGCTCGCCGATGGCCTGGTCGAAGTCCTCTCCGGCCTGCAACCCGGAGAGAAGGTCGCCCTCGACCCTATCGCCGCCGGTCAGCGGGGTTGATGGCATGAATATGGGTATCGCCGGGCGCCTCGCCCAACGCTTCATCGACACGCCGATCACCGCCTTGCTCGCCCTTCTCGCCCTGCTGCTCGGTGGCTTCGCGCTGCTGGTCACGCCCAAGGAGGAGGAGCCACAGATCGATGTGACCATGGCCCAGGTCATGATCCCCTTTCCCGGCGCCAGCGCACGCGATGTCGCGACCCTGGTCGCAGGTCCGGCGGAACAGGTCCTGGCGAGCATGCGTGGCCTCGACCACGTCTATTCCGTGTCGATGCCAGGCATGGCTGAACTGACCGTGCAGTTCAAGGTCGGCGTCGCACGCAATACCGCGCTGGTCCGCCTCTATGACACCCTGAAGAGTCATCGCGACCTGCTGCGCCCGCAGCTCGGCGTCGGCGAACCGCTGATCAAGGCCAAGGGCATCAACGACGTGCCGGTGGTCACTCTCACCTTATCGACCGCCGATGGCGAACGTGGCGCCTTCGACATGGCGCGCATCGCCGAGAGCATGGAGATGGCGCTGAAGCGGGTGGCTGGGACGCGTGACGTCAACCTCGTCGGCGATCCTGGCCAGGTCCTCAAAGTCGACCTTCATCCTGACGCACTGCGCGCGCATGGCATCAGCGCACTGAGCATTGTGCAGGCTCTGCAGTCCGCCAATATCAGCCAGACTAACGGCGCCATCGTCCACGATGATCATCAAAGCGAGGTGGTGAGCAACGATTTCCTGCGTACGCCGGCGGACGTCGCCGCCCTCGTCGTCGGCCATGAAAACGGCAAACCCCTGTATTTGTCGGACCTCGCCAGCATCCATCTGGGTCCCCCCCAGGCACAGCACTACGTCTGGCTGGGGCGGCCACGACAGGCGGAAGAACCTGCCGTCACCCTGGCGGTGACCAAGATCGCTGGCGCCAACGCTGTCACCGTCGCCGATGCCGTTCTGCAGCGCGTCACCGCTCTGCACAACACCCTGCTGCCGCCCAACGTCCATCTGACCGTCACCCGCAACTATGGCTTGACCGCCAAAGCCAAAGCCAACAAGCTCATCGAAAAACTGATCTTCGCCACCACCTCGGTCATCGTTCTGGTCTTCTTCGCCCTCGGCAAGCGTGAGGCGATGATCGTCGGCACGGCGGTTCTGCTCACCCTCGCCGTCACTTTGTTCGCCTCCTGGGCGATCGGCTTCACCCTCAACCGCGTCTCCCTGTTCGCGTTGATCTTCTCGATCGGCATCCTGGTCGACGATGCCATCGTCGTCGTCGAGAACATCCATCGCCACCGCCATCTGCACGATGGCCCCCTGCTCACCATCATCCCCAAAGCCGTCGATGAGGTCGGCGGTCCGACCATCCTCGCCACCTTGACGGTGATCGCCGCGCTCATGCCCATGGCCTTCGTCTCCGGCCTGATGGGTCCTTACATGAGCCCGATCCCGATCAATGCTTCGATGGGCATGATGCTATCCCTGCTGATCGCCTTCAGCATCACCCCTTATCTGGCGCGGCGCTGGCTGCGCGACGACCACAGCCAGGCCGATCACATCGTCCATCCGCCCATCTTCCGTCGCCTGCTGGCGCCCTTTCTCGAGCGCGAACAGGGGCGGCGACGCCGTCATCGCCTGTACGCGGCCATGCTCACCCTCATCCTGCTCTCCTGTGCTCTCGTCGGCGTACGCTGGGTCATCCTCAAGATGCTGCCCTTCGACAACAAGTCGGAATTCGACGTCGTCATCGACATGCCGCACGACAGTCCGGTGGAGCGCACCGCCGAAGCCCTGCACGCTCTGGCACAGGTGGTCCAGCGCGTGCCGGAAGTGGACAACTACGAGGCCTACGCCGGCACCGCCTCACCGATCAACTTCAATGGTCTGGTGCGTCAATACGATCTGCGCCAGTTCCCCTGGCAGGGTGATCTACAGGTCAATCTCGTCGACCTGCACCATCGCCGGCGCAGCAGCCACGCCATCGCCACGGCGCTGCAGGCGCCCCTGGCGCAGGTAGCGGCGCGTTATGGCGCGCGTCTGCAAGTCGTCGAAGTGCCGCCGGGGCCACCCGTCGCCTCGCCGCTGGTGGCCGAGGTCTACGGTCCGGATGAGGCCGGCCGCCGCGCTCTGGCGCAGCAGATCCATCAGCTCTTCGCGCACACACCGGGCGTCGTCGGCATCACCGACACCCTGCCTGCCGATCCTGCACGCCTCGTCGCGCACATCGATCAGGCGCGTGCCGCCATCCTCGGCGTCAGCCGTCAGAACGCTGTGCAGACCCTGACCCTGGGCTTGCAGGGCCTGGACGCTTCAGCCCTCTACCAGGAGGATACGCGCCGCGGCATCCCCATCCGCATCGGCCTGCCCGCCGCCACGCGCGCATCGCTCGACACCGCCCTCGATCTCACCGTCCCTGCCAGCGATGGTTCGACACCGCTGCTCTCCGATCTCGTCCAGGTGCAGCACGATCATGCTGACGCCTGGATCTATCACAAGGATCTGCTGCCCTTGAGCGAGGTCATGGGGGATGTCAGCGGCGGCACCGACTCGCCGCTCTACGGCATGTTCGCCATGCGTGCCGGCCTGCATCGCCTGCAGGCGCCGCACGGTCTGCCCCTGGCTGAATACTTCACCCATGCGCCCAGCGACCGTTATGGCCACTATGCCGTGAAATGGGATGGTGAGTGGCAGATCACCTATGAGACCTTCCGCGACATGGGCATCGCCTACGCCGTCGGCATGGTCCTCATCTATCTGCTGGTGGTGGCGCAGTTCAGTTCCTACCTGGTGCCGGTGATCATCATGGCGCCGATTCCTCTCACCCTCATCGGCATCATGCCCGGCCACGCCCTGCTCGGCGCGCAGTTCACCGCCACCTCGATGATCGGCATGATCGCCCTCGCTGGCATCATCGTGCGCAACTCCATCCTGCTCGTCGACTTCATCGAACTCAAGCTCGCCGAGGGCATGCCCCTCGATGAGGCGGTCATCGATGCCGCCGCGACGCGCGCACGGCCGATCATCCTGACCGCGCTGGCGGCGATGATGGGTGCTTTCTTCATTCTCGATGACCCGATCTTCAACGGCCTGGCCGTGTCATTGATCTTCGGCATCCTGGTCTCCACCCTGCTCACCCTGCTGGTCATCCCGGTGTTGTTTTACGCCCACAAGCGCCGCCAGGGATTTTGATCCGTCATCCTGCCATCGGTGGGATGATAAATCCCGCCATCACGGGCAGGCAGCGTCTACACTGGGAGGAGATAGAAGCAGGAGATGAGTATGGCTTGGGGTCCGATCGTCGCGGTGGTGATCGCCTGTTCTTTGATCCTCGCCGGCCTGTGGGCGATCAGCCGCAACATCGAGGCCGCGCGTGAGCGCAAGCGCCAGCGCCTGCACGCCCTGCAACGGCGCATATCCTCCTTCCTCGACCTCGTCGAGAGCATCCCCTTCACTTATCTCGGTAGCGGATTACGCCAGTTTGCCCTCGAGCAGGTGCAGCAGAGTGCCCAGGAGATCCTGCGCCTCGATCCGACCGACCAGCGCGCCAGCAAGATGCTCGCGGACGTCGCCGGCCAGCTCGCGACACCGACCAGCGAAGCGCCACCCTTTCGCCTCAGCACCCAGGTGGAGGCCAGCAACATCCGCCGCAGCCTGATCGAAGCGGCGCGCTTTCTGCAACTGCAGCACCAGCAAGGCCTGCTCGCCGCCCAGGAGACCCGGCAACTTCTCAATGCGGTCAAGGCCAGCGCCACGCGGGTGCAGATCGATGCCATGCTGCTCAAGGCGGTTGAAGCGCGTCAGCAGGACAAGGCGCCGACGGCGCTACTGCTCTATCAGCGCGCTCTCGACGAGATACGCAAACACCCGACCTATCCGAAAAAAGAGGAGACCATCGCGCGCCTGCTGAGCACCCTCGAGGAGCTCGGCAAGACGAGTTCGGCTTTTGACAAGCCAGCAGCGGTGGCGCAAGGACCGAGCGCCCTGACACGGGCGCTCGAGGCCGATATGGCCGAGGAGGAACAGTGGAAAAAGAAGCGCTTCTGAGCGCCGCTCACGCCGCCTGTGCAGTGCGCGTTTTCACCATCTTCACCTGATCGCGCAGCAGACCTTGCTCGCCGAACAAGCGTTCCCGCCAGATCTTCACCAAAATATCCGTCTCATGCTGACGCGGATGGAAGCCGGGCTTGAAGTAATCGAGGAATTTGCCCGACAGACCGATGAACAGACCGCGCGGACCGAACAGGTAGTTGAGACCACGCAGACTCTGTCGCACCTTGCCGAGCTGACCGTCGGCCTTCAGCATGCGCACCTGGGTATAAGCGGTGAACGCGACAAAGATGACCGTGGTCAGGGCCATGGTGCTGACACGCAAGGCATAGCCACCACCCGTCTGCTCGTAAACATCATAAGCGACGGTTTTGTGCTCGGTCTCCTCGAGTGCGTGCCACAACCACAAAGGCAGCATCTTGGCGTCACCCATGTGCTGATGGCGCTCATCGCGCAGCAGCTGCTCGCCCATGAGGGCGGTGTAGTGTTCGAGAGCACAGGTGGCAGCCAGACGCAGGCGCGGCGAGGTCAGGCGCGTCACCAGGGTGAGCAGCTTGTGCAGTTGCGCATCGATCTCGGCAGCCGGCAGATGCTGCTGATTGAGCATGGCGTTGAGCGCCTCATGCTCACGCGAGTGCATCGCCTCTTGGCCGATGAACCCGGCGATATCAGCGAGGAGCTTGGGATCCTCAATCTGATCGCGGTAATGACGCACGGCGTCGACAAAGAAGCGCTCGCCTTCAGGAAAGAGCAGGGACAAGCTACCCCAGAACAAAGTCAGAAAAGGGTCCTTGCCATACCAATAGCGTTCCATCTCCTGCGCATCGAAGCGCATATCCAAACGTCGTGGTGGAATGCCGAGGGCGCTGGCGGTGTTATCTGTCGTGCTCATGGTGGCTCCTGTGAACGAGATCAACAGCTCCACTTTGCCTTTGACCCTCTCCCGGTGACAGAGTATTTTGTGCCAAGTTTTTATCCAGAGAGTCCCGCGCGATGGGTCTAGTCAGCAGCAGTGATCGCTTTCTTCCCGCCGGCTACGTCCTGCTCATCATCGACAGCATGCGTGCGCTCGGCTTACCGGAAAGCGAGCGCGCCAGCATGCTCGTCGACATCGGCATCAGCGAAGAACAGCTGCACGATCCCGTGGCGCGGGTCGGACTGGAGGAAGTCAATCAGCTGCTGATCATGGCTTTGGCGCACGTCGACGCCTATCGCCTCATCGAGACGGTCGGCGCCAATATGAAACTGTCCTCGCACGGCGACACCGGCTTTGCGGTGATGACGGCACGCAATGTGCGCGAGGCCCTGGACATCGCCCAGCGCTTCATCTCGCTACGCGTCAATTTCGTCAGCCTGCGCCTCGAGGTGAGCGACGATACCGCCCACCTCTTCGTCGACGACACCCTGCATCTGCATCCTCTGCGCGAAGCCCTGCTCCTGATCCTGGCGCACGGCTTCTACACCATGGGGCGCATGGCGACGGGACAAAAACTCTTCGCCCGCGTCGATCTCAACATCCACCAGCCGCCGGGCTTCGAGTCCCTGGCTTCGGTCGGCGCCGGCCTGATCCGTTTCGATCAACCCTTCAACCGCATGTCTTTCTCGAGCACCTATCTCGACTATCCCCTGCTCATGGCCGATCCCGTCGCCATGCGCATGACCCTGGAGCGCTGCGAGCAGGAACTCGCCATGCTCGGCCGTGAACGCAGCTTTCTCGGCCGGGTCCGCCTCCTTCTGGAAAACTCGGGGCCCTATTTCCCTGACGCCGAAAGCCTGGCGGCGCAGCTGAATCTCTCCAGCCGCACGCTCAAGCGCCAGCTCGCTCAGCACCATACCAGCTACAGCGAGCTGCTCGAGGAGACCCTGCGCCGCCGCGCCGTCATGCTCCTCGAGGACCATCGCCTCAGCCTCGAGGCGATCAGCGAGAAGCTCGGCTACTCCGACCCCGGCAACTTCACCCGCGCCTTCAAGCGCTGGACCGGCATGAGCCCGCGCGCTTATCGCCAGAACCGCACCTGAATCAGAGCAGGGCTTCGATGTCGCTGGCGATCTGTGACGGCTCAGTGGTCGGCGCATAACGACGCAGGACCTGGCCCTGACGATCGACGAGGAATTTCGTGAAATTCCATTTGATCGCTTTGCTGCCGAGCAGACCAGGGGCCTCGCTGGCCAGGTATTTGAACAGCGGATGTGCCGCCTCACCATTGACGTCGATCTTGGCGAACATGGGAAAGGTGACGCCGTAGTTCATCTCGCAGAAACTGCTGATTTCCGCGTCACTGCCCGGATCCTGATGCATGAACTGGTTGCAGGGAAAGCCGAGAACGCTGAAACCACGCTCCTTGTAGCTGGCATAGAGCGCCTCGAGCCCCTTGAATTGTGGAGTGAAACCGCATTTGCTGGCGGTATTGACGACCAGCGTCACCTGGCCGCGGTAAGCCGTCAGGGACACTTCCGTACCATCGATGGCCTTGGCGGTGAAATCATAGAGACTCGTCATCATCGTTCCTCGTGGGTGTGGCGTCCTGCGAACTGCAGAGACAGGGAGTTGACACAAAAGCGACGGCGCGTCGCCGTGCCGCCATCTTCAAACACGTGCCCGAGATGCGAGCGACAGCCAGCACAGAGGATCTCCTGGCGCAGCATGCCATGACTGCGATCCTCCTGTTCTGCGACGGCACCGCAGGCACGATCGAAGGATGGCCAACCCGTGCCCGAATCATATTTGGCGGTGCTGTCGAACAAGGGCGCCTGACAGGCGGCGCAGTGGTAGACGCCATCCTCATGATGATCCCAATAGGCGCCACTGAAAGGCGCTTCGGTGGCCGCGCAGCGGCACACGGCATAGCGCTCTTCACCGAGTTTTTGTCGCCACAGGGCGTCAGTGAGCTGCATGGATCACCTCCTCTTTGTGAACAATATATCGCATGCGACATAAAATGCAAGGGCTGTGCTGACAACGGTTTAACAGCTTGCAACTTTTGAGTATGATGCGATCTTTCCCTCTGCGTGACCGACCCGCCATGGATCTGCAAAAATCTTCCAAGCTCGACAACGTCTGCTACGACATCCGCGGCCCCATCCTCAAGGCCGCCAATGCCATGGAAGAGCAGGGTCACCGCATCATCAAGCTGAACATCGGCAACCCTGCACCGTTCGGCTTCGAGGCGCCACAGGAGATCCTCCAGGACCTCATCCTCAACCTGCCCAACGCCGTCGGCTACAGCGATTCGCGTGGCCTGTTCTCGGCGCGCAAGGCCGTGGTTCAGTACTACCAGCAGAAGGGTCTGTTCGGTGTCGACGTCAACGACGTCTACATCGGCAATGGCGTCTCCGAACTCATCGTCATGGCCATGCAGGCCCTGCTCAACAGCGGTGACGAAGTGCTCATCCCGGCACCCGACTATCCCCTCTGGACGGCGGCGGCCAGCCTGGCGGGCGGGACACCGGTACACTATATCTGCGATGAGCAGGCCGGCTGGTATCCCGATCTCGCCGACATGGAAAGCCGTATCAGCGCTCGTACGCGCGCCATCGTCCTGATCAACCCGAACAATCCGACCGGCGCCTGTTATCCCGAACCTTTGCTACAGGGTATCATCGAGATCGCCCGCCGCCATCAACTGATCATCTTCGCCGATGAGATCTATGACAAGATCCTCTACGGTGAAGCCCGCCACACCTCCATCGCCAGTCTCGCCGACGACGTCTTCTTCATCACCATGGGCGGACTCTCGAAGAGCTATCGTATCGCTGGTTTTCGCACCGGCTGGTTGGTGGTCAGCGGACAAAAGCGCGCCGCGCGCGACTATATCGAGGGCCTCGACATGCTCGCCTCGATGCGCCTGTGCGCCAATGTGCCGGCGCAGCACGTCGTGCAGACCGCCCTCGGTGGTTATCAGAGCATCCAGGATCTCATCCTGCCCGGTGGCCGACTCCTCGAACAGCGCAACCTCGCCCACAGCATGCTCAATGACATCCCCGGTGTCAGCTGTGTCAAACCGGAAGGCGCTCTCTATCTATTTCCGCGCCTCGACCCGAAGATCTACCCGATCAACGACGACCAGCAATTCATCCTCGAACTGCTACAGACCGAGAAGGTGTTGCTCGTCCAGGGCACCGGCTTCAACTGGCCGGCGCATGATCACTTCCGCGTCGTCTTCCTGCCGCATCGCGATCAGCTCAGCGAAGCCCTGCAACGGCTCGCCCGCTTCCTCGATGGCTACCGCCGGCGCAGCAGCTGAACGGCGGCCAGCGCTACAAAAGACAACCGTTTCTGGCTTGAAAATGTCGCTCACGACCTTAAGACTGAGGATAGGTGAGCGACTACCCTCGAGGAGGCCGTGATGCTGCGTATCGTCCTGTTCCTGGCGACCAACCTCGCCGTCATGCTGATGGCCGGCCTGATCATCAATCTGTTCGGCCTCGGTCACGTCTTCCAGCATGGCCAGATGCAACTGTCATCGCTGTTCTGGGTCTGCCTGATCTGGGGCTCGCTCGGCGCGCTGATCTCGCTGCTGCTGTCAAAGTGGATCGCCCGCACCAGCACCGGCGCTGAGATCATCGAACAGGCGCACAACGAGGGCGAGCGCTGGCTGCTCAACACCGTCGCCGAGCTCGCCGAGCGCGTCGGCATCAACATGCCCGAGGTCGCCATCTTCGACAGTGCGCAGGCAAACGCCTTCGCCACCGGCTGGAACCGCAATGACGCCATGGTCGCCGTCTCCACCGGCCTGCTGCAGCGCATGAGCCGTGACGAGGTGCGCGCCGTCCTCGGCCATGAGATCGGCCACGTCGCCAACGGCGATATGGTGACCCTGGCGCTGATCCAGGGGGTGCTCAATGCCTTCGTCATGTTCTTCGCGCGCATCATCGGCAACTTCGTCGACCGCAACCTGCTCAACAATGAGAGCGACGCCCCGGGACTGGCCTACTATGTGACCTCCTTCATCGGCGATCTCGTCCTCGGCCTGCTCGCCAACATCATCCTCATGGCCTTTTCGCGCTACCGCGAGTTCCGTGCCGATGCCGCCGGTGCACAGCTGGCCGGCCCCGCAGCGATGATCGCGGCCTTGCAACGCCTGCAGCAGGAACAGTCGCTGCCCGACCCCATGCCGCAGGATCTGCATGCCCTGTGCATCACCGAAGGTGCACGCAGCACGGGCATCCATCTCGCCGCCCTGCTCGCCTCGCACCCGCCTCTGGAGGCACGCATAGAGGCGCTGCGCGCACTAGCGATGCACGGAAGCTGATGCGACTGGCGCTTGCCAAGGACGCAACGGCGCGGCATGATCGGGATCGAGCCTGGATGCAATGAGGAGCCGATCCATGACCGCGAAACGGATTTCACTGCGACCTCGCCCCTGGCTCGGCCTGCTGCCGCTATGTCTCGCCCTGGCTGTGTTCGGTTTCGTCGCCGTGCATCCGCCCGGACCAGGCCGCCACCCGGCGCCACCCATCGTCCTGCTTCTGCCCTTTTTTGCCATGCTGCTGATCGCCTGGTTCATGCACCGTTTTTTTTCCGGCCTCGCCCGGGAAGTCTGGGATGACGGTGACAGCCTGAAGATCATCTTTGCCCACCGTGAACTGCGTCTGCCCTTGCGCGACATCAGCAACCTCAGCTACAACGGCCTGAGCAATCCGCCACGCGCCACGCTCAGCCTGCGTCACGATACCGTCTGCGGGCGCGAGATCAGCTTTCTTGTGCAACGCCCCTGGTCGCTCGACCCCTTCCGCCGCAATCCCATCATCGATGATCTGATCCGGCGCATCGATCAGCAACGATCTTCTTCCACCTGGAGCCCGTCATGAGTCTCATCTTTGTGATCGCCGTCGTCGCCATCCTGCTGTTCTTCGCCGGGTTGCGCGTCAGCAATCAATACCAGCGTGCCGTCGTCTTTCGTCTCGGTCGCCTGCAACGCCTCGCCGGCCCCGGCCTGTACTGGATCATTCCGGGAATGGAGTGGCAGACCCTGGTCGATCTACGCATCATCACTGCCTCGGTCGATCAGCAGGAGACCATCACCCGCGACAATGTGCCAGTCAAGATCACCGTCGTCATCTGGTATGCCATCACCGATCCCATCAAGTCGGTGATCGAGGTGCGCGATGTCGATGCCGCGGTCATCCAGATCGCGCTCACCACCTTGCGTAACATCATCGGTCGCCACAGCCTCGACGACGTCCTCAAAGAGCAGGAACAACTCGGCCTCGACATGCGTCAGGCCATCGACAAGGCGACCGAGCCCTGGGGGGTGAAAGTGACGCGCGTGGAGATGCGCAACGTCGAGATCCCGGAATCCATGCAGCGCGCCATGGCTCAGGAGGCCGAGGCCCTGCGCGAGAAACGCGCCCGCCTGATCAAGGCCGAGGCCGAACTCGAGGCGTCGATGAAGCTCAAGGAAGCTGCTGGCCTGATCATGGAAAACCCAGCCGGACTGGAACTGCGTCGCATGCAGATGATCACCGAGGTCGGCGCTGAGCAGAACACCACCACCATCATCATGATGCCGAGCGAGTTCGTCTCGGCAGCGGCGGCGGTGGCACGCTGGGGCGGCCACCACCAGAGCTGAAGCTCAGCTCAGCTGAGAAACAGGAAGAAGCCGTCGAGGAAGAAAAACACCCCGATCAGGCCCACCGGCAGCGCCGTCCACCAGACCTTGCGGATGTCGAGCAGTCCGGCGATGGAATTGAGCAAGATGGCGACCTGCAAAAAGATGACGGCACGACCGAAGGGTTTGCCGTGCTGCTTGGCTTCATCACGTTGCAGCTCAAGCCGGTGCGCCTGCTCCTTGACCTCGGCCTTTTCCTTTTGGTACTTCTTCAGCTTGGCCTGCAGCAGGGTGATGTGCTGCGCATAGGTCTGCGCGGCATTGCTGTGCGCCGGCAAGGACAGGGCCTGCAGCTGCAGCTGCTCGAGCTGCAATTCCTGCAGATGCTGCTTGAGGCTCTTGGCCTGATAAAAGGACCATTGATCTGAAGCCTGCGTCTGACTGATCAGGGCGAGCGTCGAATAACCGCCGCCTTTGAAGGTCGAAAAGGTCGCACACACGGCGAGAAGAACGGTGGCCAAGGCCATGTCGTTCTTCCATGACGGCTTATCACTTTTTTCTGCAGCCACAACGCTCTCCTTCTTTCTTTTTCCTTACCATCTCAATGTACAGCTGCTTGGGCGGTCAAGCCGGGACACGTCGTCGGCAGATCCTGCAGACCTTCCTGCTCGTGGCTGAAGACGACATGGTGACCGGGGCCGATGCGCAGGACATAGAGACTGTCATAGTCCTGGTCCTGCCAGACCGGCACCTGTTGCGGATCGGCGCCCAGACGTACCAGCAGAAGACGCGCCAGCGCTTCGCCCCAGTGATGTTCCCAGGCCAGCACCTGCACGGCGGCAGGCGCTGCCAGCAGGCGATCGGCGAGTGGCTCGATCTGCGTCATGCCAGCATCGATATGCACCGGCAGACCGGCGGCGATGGCCAGGGGCTCGACCGTCGCCAGCGGCCGGATATAAGCATAGACGTGGCCATGATCGCGCTTACCGATGGCCGGATTGGGCGCATAGATCGCCTGCGGAGCGCCATAGCGCGACCACAACACCGGCACCAGGGCGAGCGAACGGTTGAGCCCCTGACAATCGAGTTGGCCAAGGCCGAGAGCCGGTTTTTCGGCGTGCCGCATGATGACGATGACGCGGTCGGCGGCGGCGGTCATCGTCAAGCCGAGCAGCGCCGACAGCAGCAGGGCGCCCCACATGGTTCTGATCATGTCCTTCACTTCCTGATCGAGGCACCCCTAGCATACGCATCTACAGGCCTTTCGACCACCGCATGATCAGCGTCTGTAAGCGATCGGTAAGGCTCTTCCGTTAAAATGACGGCCTCCGATCCTTCCTCGTAGCAGGCACCATGCTCTCTTGCCATCTTCGCCTCATCGTCGTTCTTGCCATCGCCAGCAGCATCACTGCCTGTCATTTCGGTGCGGCAGCGAAGGCGAGCAGCGGCGCCGACCTCCCTGCCGTGACAGCGACGGGCGTGACCTTGAGCGCGGCTCAGGCGGCGACCCTGGGCTTCGCCACGGCGACACAGCGCAAGCTGCAGGACTGGCTGGAAGTGCCGGCGCAGATCGACGCCGACGGCGATCATAGCCTGCCCATCTTCAGCCCTTATAATGGCCGCATCGTCGCCTGCTATGTCCATCCTGGTGACCACGTCGAACGCGGCACCCCCTTGTTCAGTTTCAGCAGCCCCGACCTCATTCAGGCCGAGAATGCTTACCTGAGCGCGCGCGCCAACCTGGCCCTGACACAAGCCGCCCTGCACCGTGCACACCCCTTGCAGGCGGCACAGGAGATCGCGCTCAAGGACCTCGAACAAGCGACCGCTGACTTCAACACGGCACAAGCGGCCGAGCGTGCCGCCCGACAGACCCTGCTGAGCATGGGCCTGCCCGCGACCGCCTTGCGCCGTTTGCAGGATCAGGGTGAGATCACGGCCACCTTGACCGTGTACAGTCCGATGGCGGGGCTGATCAGCGATCGCCAGGCCCAGGTCGGTCTCTTCGTGCAAGCCGGCAATACCCCCGCCCCCTATACCCTGAGCGGTCAGGGGCAGCTCTGGCTCGATGCCGCCCTGCCGGAAGGCAGCGGCGCCGGACAGGTCGGCACACCGTTCCATGCGAACACCCTGGCAGATCCCGAACACACACTGCAAGGCCGCATCGTCTACCGCGCCTTCGCCGAGGACCCCGTCACCCACACCTTGCTGGCGCGCGCCGTCCTCGACGCTCCGACACCCGAGCTGCATCCCGGCATGTTCGTCAGCATGAGCGTGCAAAATGGTCCGTCACACCTGGGCGTGACGGTGCCTGATGACGCCGTGGTGCGCGAGCCCGACGGCACGACCAGCCTGTGGACGAGCAGCGATCGTCGCCACTTTGTCGTACATACGGTGCACGTTGGCCTGGAAGAGGATGGCTGGACCGAGATCATCGACGGCATCACCGCCGGCACCCAGGTGGTGACTCTGGGCGCCATCAATCTGAGCAACATTCTACACGCCAGCGGGGATGATTGAGGCATGCTCAAGTCCCTGTTGATTCTGACGCTGTCGCGCAGCAACCTCGTCCTCGGCATCCTCCTGGTCTTTTTGGCCATGGGGCTCGATGCCGTCCATCATCTCAACGTCGAAGCCTATCCCGATCCGGCGCCGGTCATCCTCGAGATCACCGCGCAGGCGCCAGGGCTCTCGGCCGAGGAGATGGAGCGCTACTACACCACGCCCATGGAGATCGGCCTCTACTCGACCCCGGGCATCGCCAACATCCGTTCCACCTCGTTTTATGGCCTCAGCTTCGTGCGCGTGACCTTTCGCTATGGTATCGACTACTACTTCGCCTATACGCAAGCGGCCCTGGCCCTACAGCAAAACGTCAGCCTGCCCAACAATCAGGTGGCCCAGATCCAGCAGTCCAGCCTGACCGGCGAGATCTATCGCTATCAGGTCGTCGGACCGCCGCACTTTGGTCTGAGCAATCTGCGCACGGTGCAGGACTGGGTCATCGCGCGCCGGCTCAGCACCATCCCGGGCATCGCTCAGATCAACAGCTGGGGCGGTACGACCAAGACCTTCGACGTGGCCGTCGACCTGCATCGCCTGCAGGCCTGGCATCTGAGCATTCCGCAGGTCATCACCGCCCTCGGCAATGCCAATGTCAATGTCGGTGGGCGCGAGATCACCCTCGGCCAGCAGTCGGTGAACATCCGCGGCATCGGGTTGATCGATGATGGCGGCGATGATGATCTGACGCACGGCACTCGCCTCGACGATATCGAAAACATCGTCATCAGCCAAAACCATGGCATCCCCATCCTGATCAAGGATGTCGCGCGCGTCCAGGTCGGCTACTTGCCCCGTCTCGGCATCGCCGGCCGCGACCGCCAGGATGACATCGTCGCTGCCATCGTCGTCATGAGCCGCACCCAGCACACCAATGCCATGATCGCCAAGATCAAGGCATTGGTGCAGACCATGAACCACGACGGCAGCCTTCCTGCCGGTGTGCACATCGTCCCCTACTACGATCGCAGCCAGCTGGTGGCGGTGACCACCGACACCGTCCTGCACAATCTTTTGTTCGGCTGTCTGCTCGTCTTCATCATCCAGTGGCTCTTTCTCGGCGATCTGCGTTCCGCCTTGATCGTCGGCTTCAACATCCCCATCGCGCTGCTGTGCAGCACCCTGATGCTGTACTGGCGCGGCGAGGACGCCAATCTGCTCTCGATCGGCGCCGTCGACTTCGGCATCATCGTCGACTCGGCGGTCATCCTGGTCGAGAATGTCTTTCGCAACCTGCAAAAACCGATCGCTGCCCAGGAAGACCTGCTGCATACCGATCAGGCTGAAGATGGGGTCATCGGTCGCCCGAAAAGCCCATGGAGCCTGCGCCGATCCATCATCATGATCTCCGGCCACCAGGTCGGTCGCGCGGTGTTCTTCTCGACCCTGATCACCGTCGCTGCCTTCATGCCGCTGTTCACCATGCAGGGGGTGGAGGGGCAGATCTTTGGGCCGATGGCGCGCACTTACGCCTATGCCCTGATCGGTGCCCTCATCTCGACCTTCACCTTTACGCCCGTCCTCTCCGCCTGGTTGATGCCAGCGCAGATCACCGAGGTGGAGACCTGCCTGGTACGCCACCTGCGTCACGTCTACGATCTCATCCTCGATCGGGCTCTGCGCCACCGCCTTGCGGTTCTCGCGCTGGGCACTCTTTTCCTGCTCATCTGCGCTGCGCTGGCACCGCGCCTCGGTTCGGAGTTCCTGCCCAGCCTGGAGGAAGGCAATTTCTGGATCCGTGCCTCCATGCCGCCGACGCTGGCCCTCGCCGATGGCACCCGCGCCACCCGCACCATGCGTGAGATCCTGCTGCGCCACCCCGAGATCATCACCGTCGTCTCGCAACATGGCCGTCCGGACAATGGCAGCGATGCGTCTCCACTGTCCAATGTCGAGCTTTTCGTGCCGCTCAAACCGCAGGCACAGTGGCCGCATGGCGAGACCAAGGCCGAGCTCACCGAGACGATACAACACGAATTCAAACAGGCACTGCCCGGCATCAACTTCAATTTCTCGCAGTACATCCAGGACAATATCGAGGAAGCCCTGTCCGGCGTCAAAGGCGCCAACTCGGTGAAGATCATCGGCCCCAACCTGAGCGAACTCGAGCATCTCGCCAATGCGGTGCAGAGCGAGATGCAGGGGGTGACTGGCATCACCGACCTCGGCATCTTCCACCTCCTCGGCCAGACCAATCTCAATATCCACATCGATCGCGCCAGGGCAGCGCGTTACGGCCTCAACAGCGGTGACGTCAACAATGTCATCCAGGCTGCCCTCGGCGGTGCCAATGCCACCACGGTGCTGGAAGGTGACCGGCAGTTCGGCCTCCTCGTACGCATCCGCAGCGATGAGCGCGATAGCCTTGCTAAGATCCGCAATCTGCCGGTGGCCTGGACCGACGCCAATGGCACGGTTCGCTATATCCCGCTGAGCAGCATCGCCGATATCCGTCTCGATGAGGGTGCCGCCTACATTTACCATGAAGGGACGCAGCGCTACATTCCGGTCAAGTTCAGTGTGCGCGGCCGTGATCTCGGCAGTACGGTCAGCGAGGCGCAGCAGCGCATCGCCGAGCATGTCCATCTGCCCGCCGGTTACCGCATCGTCTGGGCGGGGGAATTCGAGGATCTGCAAAAGGCGCGACAACGCCTGGAGATCATGGTGCCGATCAGCCTCGGCCTCATCCTCGCCCTGCTCTACGCCATGTTCAATTCGGTGCGCGACAGCCTGCTGGCGCTGGCCGGCATCCCGCTGGCGGCCGCTGGCGGCATCCTCGCCCTCTACGCGACACATCTCCCGTTCAGCATCTCGGCGGCGATCGGCTTCATCTCCCTGTCCGGGGTCTCGGTGATGAATGGCATCCTCGTGCTCTCTTATTACAAGCAACTGCATGGCGATGGCATGGAAGCGCGTGCCGCCTTGCGTCAGGCGGCCAGCCAGCGCATGCGCCCCATGCTGATGACGGCGCTCTCCGCCTGCATCGGCCTGGCGCCGGCTGCCGTTTCGCACGGCATCGGCAGTCAGGTGCAGCGGCCGCTGGCGACGGTGGTGGTCGGCGGCCTGGCGCTCGGCGCCCTGCTCATGCTGGTCGTCCTGCCCGCCCTGTTGTCGCTGATCCATCCCTCCACCGCGCATACTCAGGATACGGGAGAGACGCCATGACCGTGCGCCAGCGCAAGCTCGCCCTCCTGTTGAGCACTCTGCTCGGCGGCTGCAGCCTCAACCAGCCAGCCAGGCCGCCGGCCATGCCCCTGCCGCAGCAGTTTGGCCGTGATGACGCCAGCATGGCGCAAGCTTTGGGGCGCGCTGAAACGAATACGCCCCTGTGGCAGAACGCCAGCCTGCAGGGCTGGCTGCGCGCCGGCCTGCACCACAACCCTTCACTGCAGAGCAGCTTGTCCAGTCTGCGCGCGGCGCATGAGCAGACCCTGGCGCAAAAGGCCAGTCTGCTGCCCGCCTTCACCGCCAGCTATACGCCGCAGCGCGCCACCACCTCAGCCATCCTCGCCTCGCCCCTGCAGTCGCCGGCCAATCCCTATACCCTGCAGACGGCACAGGTGGCAGTGAGCTACAACATCGACGTCTTTGGTCTCAATCATGATCTGCTCTACAGCGTCGAGGCGCAGGAAAAGCTCGCACAAGCGCAGTTGCAGGCCGCCCGTCTGACCTTGATCGGCAGCATCGCCAGCAGCGCCGTGCAATTAGCAGCGGCGACGGATGGCCGGCAGCGCAGCCTGTCCCTGCTGCGCGATGAGCATGAGCTGACGCAGATCCTGCAACAGGGTCTCGCCCAGGGCTTCAATACGCGCCTCGATGTGCTGCAGCAGGAGCAGCAGGAGCAACAAGTCGCTGCCAGCCTCGGCACCTTCCAAAAACAGCTGGAACAGAGCCGCGATGCCCTCGCCGTCCTCACCGGCCAGCCACCTGCTGATTTCAGCGCCGCTGACTTGCATCTGGCCGATCTGCAGGCGCCTGGAGCGCCACCGACGCAGGTGCCAGCGGCCTGGGTGCGGCGCCGTCCGGACATCGCCGCTGCCGATGCGCAGGTCAAGACCGCCGCCGCCGATCTCGGCGTCGCCGCCGCCAGTCGCTGGCCACAACTGGCGGTGCTGGCGGCCTGGGGAGGCAACGCTTCGACGCTCGCGCAGACCTTGCAGCCAGCCAATCGCTTCTGGAGTCTCGGCGCCAGCGTCACGCAACCGCTGTTCGACTTTGGTGTACTCAAGCATCGTCAGCGTGCGGCGCAGGCCAACCTCGACGCCGCTGAACAGCAGTACCGCATGACCGTGCTGCAGGCCCTGCAGAACGTCGCCGATTCGCTCTATGCCCTCGCCGCCGACGATCAGTCCCTGCATCAGACGCAGCAACAGACGCAGGACGCCGCTACGCTGATGCATATGAGTCAGCAGCGCCAGGAGCTCGGTTTCAGCCCCGGCCTCGAGGTTTTACAGAATCGCATCCTCTGGGAACAGGCCGAACTGACGCGTTTACAGGCCGAGGCCAGCCGCATCCTCGATCGCGTCGCCCTCGATCTCGCTCTCGGCTCGCCTGGGACGGTGACTGCGAAGCCCTGAAGCGGGGCTTTGCCTCCGTCGCACACCTGGTGATCATGCCCGTTCGCAAACATCGCTGATCGCCGAACGGGCGAACCATGCTGGGCGCTGCGCTCGATCGTGAGACCTCACCTTTCCAACAACATGAGCGGCCTCATCAAACAGCTCTTTGATTCAGCAATCCATTGACAAATAAAAATGATCATTTGACCTTAGCGTTAAAACCTCGGCCATCGTGCCTATGACTCCCCGGAGACGCTGAGACATGCAAGATGAAGGGCAGCATTTTCTCGCCACGACGGATCCCGAGCTGGCGCGCTGGATGCGGCATATCGGCTCACTCGCTCTGCCGACGACCAGTACTGACAGCCCCTATGCTGCTCTGCTGCGCGCCATCGCCCATCAGCAGTTGCATGCACGCGCGGCCCAGAGCCTGCTCGCGCGCTTGGCCGAGCTGGCCGCCACGTCCTGCCCTGATCCGCAGCAGCTGTTGCGCTACAGCGATGCCGAGCTGCGCGCCTGCGGCTTCTCAGCCGGCAAGGTGGCGGCCTTGCGCGACCTCGCCCAACATACCCTGGCCGGTCTCGTCCCCGATCGTCAGCGCGCCTTGACCCTGTCGGATGCCGAACTCATCGCCAGCCTGACACAGATACGCGGCATCGGACGCTGGACGGTCGAAATGATGCTGATACAGACCCTCGGTCGCCGCGATGTGCTGCCCGTCGATGACCTCGGCATCCGCCGCGGCTATGGCATCCTGCATCGTCTCGAACAAGCTCCGACACCACGGCAGCTGGCCTTGGCTGGCAGTCGCTACGCCCCCTGGCGCAGTCTCGCCAGCCTCTACCTCTGGCGCATCAGCGATGCCCGCAGCGCACCGCCGGATCTCGACCAAGCCGGCGGATAGGCCGCCTTCGTGCGATGGCGGCGACAAGCGACCGGATGAGGAGGAGCGATGCACGGATGATGCAAATCGTTTATCATGCCGCCCTTGCAGGAGTGATGGATGCCGTCTGAAACCCGTCTACCACGTTTGGTCTATATTCTCGGCTGGATCAGCCTGTTCATGGATCTGTCGACGGAGGCCATGCATAGCATCCTGCCCGCCTTCATGGTCGGTGTGCTCGGCCTCAGTGCCAGCGAGATGGGCCTGGTGCAGGGTCTCGGCGAACTCACCGCCACCCTCCTGCAGCGCCTCAGCGGCCAGCTCAGCGATCGCTGGAAAAATCGCCGCGACCTCATCCTTCTCGGCTACAGCCTGTCGGCTTTGAGCAAGCCTCTGTTCGCCTGTGCCACTGGACTCGGCGGTCTGCTCTTTGCGCAGATGAGCGACCGCACCGGCAAGGGTCTGCGTGGTGCGCCGCGCAATGCCATGCTCGCCGCTCACGTTCCAGCGGCACAGCGCGGCGCCGCCTTTGGTCTGCGCCAGGGCATGGACACCGTCGGCGCCCTGCTCGGCCCAGTGCTGATGATGCTGATGCTGACACAGCATCTCAGTGTGCGTCTGGCCCTCGGTCTGTGCGTCATCCCGGCTTTGCTCTGCGTCCTGCTCATCCGCGTCGCCCTACCCGCCGATCCCCGGCCATCGCCAACGGTGGCGCCAGCGCGACCGGCTGCGGTCGCCAGTTCGCCGGCTTTTCGCCGGCTGTTGCTGATCACCGCCGGCCTCTCCCTGGCGCGCTTCAGCGAGAGCTTTCTCATCCTCGATCTGCATGACCAGGGGCTCGCGCTCGCGCATCTACCCTGGTTGATGGTGGTGATGAACGGGGTCTACGCACTCCTCGCCCTGCCGGCAGGACGTTTATCCGATCGCTGGCCTCGCCAGCGCGTGCTCGCCGCATCGGTACTCGTCCTGCTGTGTACCGAGCTGTTGCTGGCGACCTCTTCCAGCCGTGCAGTTCTGTGGCTGGCTGCGGCGCTGTGGGGAGTGCATCTCGCCCTCAGCCAGGGGGTTCTGCAGGCACTCATCGCCGATCATAGTCCGGCCGGGCAGCAGGGGCGCGCCTTCGGCCGCTATGCCCTGGTGCAAGGCGGCGCACTTCTGCTCGGCAACCTTGCGCTCGGCGAGCTCATCGATCATGCCGGCTGGTCGCTCGCCATGTTCTCGGCGGCCTTGTGGGCGGCGCTCACCCTGCTGCTGATCCAGCGTTCCAGCCACCTCATGCAGGCGCCGACATGAAGCAGGCGCGACCACGCTTTGCCGTCGCGCCGATGCTCGACTGGACCGACCGTCACGATCGCTACCTGCTGCGCCTGTTCAGTCCGCATGTGCAGCTCTATACCGAGATGATCACCACACACGCGCTCCTGCATGGACCGCGTCAGCGCCTGCTGCGTTACGATGTCAGCGAGCACCCCGTGGTGCTGCAGCTCGGCGGCAGCGACCCTGTCGATCTGGCGCGCTGCGCGCGCATCGCCAGCGAACATGGCTACGATGAGATCAACCTCAATCTCGGTTGCCCTTCCGATCGCGTCCAGCAAGGACGTTTCGGCGCCTGCCTGATGGCCGAGCCTGCCCTTGTCGCCGACTGCTTCGCCGCCATGCAAGCCGCGAGTTCGGTGCCGGTCAGCGTCAAACACCGCCTCGGCATCGATGGCCATGACAGCCTCGAAGAGCTGTACCACTTCGTCGACAGCCTGCGCCAGGCGGGTTGCCGTCATTTCGTCGTCCATGCCCGCATCGCCATCCTCAAGGGCCTGAGCCCGAAAGAGAACCGCGACATTCCACCGCTGCGCTACGCCGACGTGCATGCCCTGAAGCGCCACTATCCCGATCTGTGGATCGCGCTCAACGGCGGCTTGCGCGACGTCGATACCTGTCTCGAGCAGCTGCAGCACGTCGACGCGGTGATGATCGGGCGCGAGGCCTATCACAACCCCTACCTCCTCGCCCATCTCGAACATCGCCTGCACGCCACCGCCTTACCGGCGCGTGGCGACATTCTGCGGCGCTATCTCGACTTCGTCGATGCTGAACTCGCCGCTGGCTGCCCTCTCACCCAGATGAGCCGACATCTGCTCGGCCTCTTCCAGGGACTGCCCGGAGCACGCCGCTGGCGCCAGTATCTGAGCGAGCACGCCCATCAACGTGGCGCTGGCCGACGCATCATTGAAGATGCCTGGGCCCTGGTCGATCAGGCCGAGAGCACATGATGCTGCTCGGGCGCGCGCCCGATCTCGAGAAAGAGCTGGCGGTCGAGATGGGCGACGTGCGACTCGATCCACCAGGACTGCACGCTCACCACCTGTGACGGCAGGGTCGACATATCGACGGCACGCAGCCAGTTCTGAAAATAGCGATGCTGACGCAAGTGCCGTGCGCGCAAGCCGGGCTTGTGATAGCAGTGCCCCTCCATGAGCATTTCCTGATCACTCATCAGCCAGGACAGCTGATCCTGCAGATGCCGGCGCAGACGCCGCACCACCCATTCCCGCTCGTGCACCAAAGCATCCGCCAGCTCATCGAGACGATGCATCACATCGCGCTCGAGTCTATCCCAGTGAATCTGACCGCTGGCCCAATGAATATGCTTGTCCTGCATCATACACCTCGCATGGCAGTTCGTTTTTGACGCTCCGATATCGCATTCAGCGTTCGATGTCGCTGGCCACGCCGTGGCCACGAACAACGGTATACAACGGACCTTCATCTCCTTCTTGAAATCTATTTTTAGTGAGGAGCATCAGCACAAGATCTTTTCATGCCAGCGCTACAAAAAATGCACCCAAACTCAGCACAACATCACCGCCGCGAGCACAGGCAGGCACCTTTTTTGCGCACAAAATCAAGTTTTGCGGCCTCCTGTGGTAATAATGCAAAAAGTGCGCCAGCTTGCACTGGCGAATGGGCGCATCGCCGCCAAGAGCGTCGATGAATTTTTGATCATGCGCCGTAGGAATGCGCTTTGCAGGCGGCGCGCCAGCAGTGCTCAGGGCTGGCTGTGCGCCTCGGTGCAGTGATGCTCCAGCGCCGGGCGCAGGATGTCGAGATCAGGACTGTTCTTGAAAGGATCATCCGGGATATAGCCGACGTTGATCACCCCCCAATCAAACAGCATGCAGATGGTGTCGGCGAGCAGGGAGCTCGGCAGAGGAGCCCCCCCCTGACGCCAGTCTTTGGCCTGCAACTCAAAGATGGTCTTCTGCAATCCATGCGGCAAGGCCCGCACATGATCGAAGAGCTCGCGATAGAAGCCGGCGTGATAGGCGGCTTTTTCCATGAAGGGCATGGCCTCGATCGCGGTTTCATCAAAATTGGCGATCGACGACTCGAGGGATTGCGCATACCAGGTCTCTGCGACCTTGTGCAGCACCACCTGCGCATACATATTGCGCGCCGTCAGCAGACCGGGGTGATCGCGCGCCACCACCGCCGCCATATGCAGGGCGAGATGATCGAGATAGCGCGTCTTGAGAAAGGACCAGCGCTGCATCGCCGCCGGATCGGCGCGGATCTGCTGCACCTGCGCCGGCAGTCCCCAGCGCCGATAGACCTTCTGAGCGAAGCGACTATCATCTTCATAATCCGACAAGGTCATGTCGTCATGAAACAGCACACCATCGATGTGGGCATGACGGCTGAGATCTTCGAACATGTCCTGGATCACCGCCACCGCCCGTGCCGAGAAGGGCGACAGGCGCGGATAAGCGTTGGAGACGAAATCCGGTCGTGAGGGCAGGGTCACCACCTGATCCTGTGCCGCTGCGTCGCGTGCCGGCAATTGCCAGGCCAGCAGCGGCATCCAGGCGAAGACATGGCGTACCTGGGTATGGGCGTGCAGTGCCGCGACGACGTGATTAAAGAGGTCCTGACGCATGCGTAGATGGCGGTTGGGAAAGTACACGGCGTCAGCCGCGCCATTGCCATCGGGGTCGGCGAAAGCCTGCAGATAGACGGTATTGACGTCACTGGCGCGCACTCTGGCCAGCAGGTGTTCGAGATTGCTCGCCTCCTGCCGCGGATCGCGATCATAGACATAGTCGAGATTGACATGCATCAGGCGTACCGGCTGTGCCACTTCAGGCTGCGCCAAGTTACGACCGAGGTCCCAGGGCGCCTGTGCCGCCGTCACCCAGGTCTGGGCCAGGACATGACTGCCCGGCACCGCCGATAGCGCCGTGCTACCGATGCTCCAGGCGACGCCTGCACGATGCGCCGCCGTAAGAACGATATCGTTGTAGGCGCCGCCCGGCCAGAGCATGGCCGCTACCGGATGGCGCAGGGACTGCTGCAGGTGTTGTATCGACATCGCCACGGCACGGATGGCCCGTTGCCGATATGCCACTTCCCGTTCGTAACGCCCAAGCTTCGGCAGCCAGGCGCGTGTCGTCGCCGCCCATTGCGGATCGCCCTGCGGATCGCCGGCGACACGCCGGTTCAGCCCATCGCCTTCACTCGCCAGGGTGATGTCCGGATCGGCAAAAAACCTTCGTTGCCGAGCTTGCTGCATGGCATCCTGCGACAGCGCTGCGCTGCTCAGGCCCACCAGCGCCGGCGCCCTGACGACGTGCAGGATGGACAGCAGGGGAGACATGATCTGCGTCGCCGGTTCATCGAAGCAGAGCAGCACGGCGTGTGCCGGCAGAGCACGCCACTGTCCTTGAGCGGCGCGCACCTGTTGCAGGCTGATGAAGTGGTAGTCATGATCGCGCAACCAGAGCAACTGGCGCAGCAGATTGATCAAGGTGACAGCGTGGCCATCATGCACCGCCTGGCCATCACCATGGATGATCTCGGCATAGCGCAGTACCAGCGGTGCGGCGGAAGCTGACGCACCATAGGCCTGCACCGCCGGCATGATCGCCGATAAGAAGAGCATGACAAGCCGCCACCACTTCGTCTGACCTTGCGCCATGCTAGACCTTGCTACGACGATGCGGGCGTTGTCGCCGGCGCTTTTTGCTGACCGGCGGTGGCGTCACCGGTGCGGGATGTCGTTGCCGATACCAGACCTGTAGCGTGTAGGCGTAAAAGACAATCAACTGCAGCACGACCAGAGCCACGGCCCAGGCCCAACCCGCTTGCAGAGCCTCACGCGTCAAACCGCGCCCATAAGCCGAAACCGGCGCCCATTGGTAAGCGGCAAAGACGACCAGGGCTGCGGCCAGAGCGGCCAGCCCCAGCGCCAGGGAGCGCCGCCATCCCGGCATACGCACATCCGCGGCCAGACGCTGCAAGGCCAGATACAAGAGCAGATTGCTCGCCCACACATAACCGATCATCGCCCTCGCCTCCTTCTCATCCTGAGTCTCACTCGCCGCCCCCCATCAGCGGCAGGCGCAAGACGCGCCGTGTCGTCTGCTCGGCCTGTCCTGCCACCCAGTCTGTCGAACGGTCGAGGGTCTGCGCCAGCGCTGCGATAGTGTACGCCAGAAAAGCAGGTTCATTGCGACGCTGGCCGGCACGGTAGACAGGATGTGGCAGCATGTCCGGAGCATCGCTCTCGACCACCCAGGACTGCGCCGGTAGACGCCGCAGAATATCACGCAGGCGCACGGCGCTGGGCTGCGTAACGACACCACCGATCCCAAGGACGAGGCCGAGGTCGAGCAAGGCATAAGCATGCTCGATGCGGCCATTGAAAGCATGCACGATGCCGGCGCCCGGCGGATGACGGCGCAATAGGGCGATGAGCTCGGCGTAGGCGCTACGCGCGTGCAGGATGACCGGCAGATCATGGGCCTGCGCCAGCTGCAACTGCGCTGCCAGCACATCCTGCTGCCAGCGCCAGAGGTCGGGATGACGCAAGGCCTCACTATGGCGATCGAGACCGATCTCGCCGACAGCGACGACACCCGGCGTCGCCAGCCAGCGCTGAAGAGCTGACAAGTGCTCACGCGTATGCTCGCCACTGTAACAAGGATGCAGACCATAGGCCGGCCACAAAGGCAAGGCCGATACGCCATCGCAACAGGCACGCAGGCGCGCAAAGCAGTGCTCGCGATAAGACGGTACGACGATACCCACCACTCCCGCCGCCTGTGCACGCGCGATGACGGCATCGCGATCCGGCGCAAAGGCGTCATCATCGAGATGACAGTGGCTATCGATGACCATCGTCAGTGTTCGCGGCTCGGGCTGAAAACGATGTCCGGCCAACGCTCCTGCATGAGCTGCAGATTGACCCGGCTCGGTGCCAGATAGCTCAGATAGCCGCCGCCATCGACACTCAACTGATCATGTGCCTTTTTGCGAAACTCGGCGAGTTTGCGCTCGTCGTCGCAATGAATCCAGCGCACCGTCGAAACCGTCACCGGCTCATAGACGCACTCGACCTTGTACTCGTCCTGCAGACGAAAAGCGACGACATCGAACTGCAGCACGCCGACGGCGCCGAGGATCATGTCGTTGTTGTGCAAGGGCATGAAGACCTGCGTCGCGCCCTCCTCGGACAGCTCTTTGAGCCCCTTCTGCAGTTGCTTGCTCTTCAGCGGATCGCGCAGACGCACGCGCCGAAACAGCTCGGGGGCGAAGTGCGGGATACCGAGAAACTGCAAGGTCTCGCCTTCACTGAAGGTGTCACCGATCTGAATGGTGCCATGGTTGTGCAGGCCGATGATGTCGCCTGACCACGCTTCATCGAGATGTTCGCGTTCGCCGGCGAGAAAGGTCAAAGCATCGGCCACCCGCACTTCCTTGCCGGTGCGCACGTGAAAGAGCTTCATGCCGCGTTGATAGCGCCCCGAACACAGACGCATGAAGGCGATGCGGTCACGATGTTTGGGATCCATATTGGCTTGGATCTTGAACACAAAACCACTGAGTGCCTCTTCATCGGCCGCCACCTGCCGTTGTACCGCCGATCGTGCGAGCGGCGCTGGCGCATAAGCGACGAGAGCATCGAGCACATGGTTGACGCCGAAGTTGCCGAGGGCGGTCCCAAAGAACACCGGCGTCAGCTCACCGCGCAAAAAAGCCGCCTCATCAAAGGCGTGGCTGGCGCCTTGCACCAGTTCCAGGGTCTCGCGCACCGCCGCTGCCTGATCACCGAGGGCAGCGCTCGCCGCCGCCGAGTGCAGGCCATCGATGATCTGGTCAGCGACGATCTCATGGCCATGCCCGGGCTGATAGAGATAGAGCTGGTCGGTGAGTAAGTGATAGACGCCGCGGAAATCGCGCCCGGCACCGATCGGCCAGGTGAGCGGTGCGCAGCGGATGCCGAGCACGGATTCGATCTCATCGAGCAGTTCCACAGGCTCTCGGATTTCACGATCGAGCTTGTTGACGAAGGTGATGATGGGCGTGGCGCGCATGCGACAGACTTCCATCAGTTTGACCGTGCGATCTTCGACGCCCTTGGCGGCGTCGATGACCATGAGCGCCGAATCGACCGCCGTCAGGGTGCGATAGGTATCCTCAGAAAAGTCCTCGTGACCGGGCGTATCGAGCAGATTAACGATATGTCCGGCGTAGGGAAACTGCATGACCGAGGTGGTGATGGAGATGCCGCGCTGCTTTTCCATCTCCATCCAGTCGGACGTCGCATGACGATCCGACTTACGTCCCTTGACGGTGCCAGCCACCTGGATCGCCTGCCCCCAGAGCAGCAGTTTTTCGGTGATGGTCGTCTTGCCGGCATCAGGATGCGAGATGATGGCAAAAGTGCGCCGCTGTTCTACCTGTTGTTGTATCGATGACATAGTTCACCTGATCAGAGGCGCATGGTGTCGGATGCAAGCGTGAGCGCCATGAGCATGGCATCCTCGTAACCGCCACCACGACGCGGATAATAGCGCGGCCGGCGCGCATATTCATTGAAACCCATGCTCTCATAGAGGGCGATGGCAGCATGATTGGAGGGACGCACCTCGAGGTGGATGACGCTGACCCCGGCGTCGACTTCAGCGATCAGTCGTTCGAGCAGCCAGCGGCCATGACCGCGCCGGCGCGCCGTTGCGGCGATCACCATATTGAGCAAGGTGGCCTCGTCGAGGACCTCCTGTAAAATAGCGAAACCGACCAGCACTTGATCTTCATAGAGCAGGCGGGCGCGATGATGACGACTGAGGCAGGAGGCCATGACCCCCTCGCTCCAGGGAAAATCATGGCCGGCACGTTCCAGGGCCATCACCTCTGGCAGATCCTCCATACGCATACCCGTCAACTGCAGCATGCTTGCATCTCTTGCCACAGACGGCGCTTGGCGGGGGCATCGCCGAGCAGACGGGTGAGCTCAGGCGCGACACCGGCTTTCTCCCGCCACGCTGCAGGTAACCAGGGCAGCAGTGCCTCCCCGAACACCAGAAGCTGGCAGGCCGCGACGGAGTGACGCAGGAAGAGGCCGGCCATGGCGTCCTCGGCAGCGCGCCGGTCCGATTGCCAAAGACGATTACCCGGTGGCGGAAAACTGAACAAGGGGCCGGGCTCGGCCTCAGCATGGCCAAGGGCACGCAGGATATTGCGCAGGAGCTGATGTTCGGCAGCGCCGAGATCACGCTCGGGCGCAAGATGTACGAGCAACAGCCAGTCACCGGCGACGACGAAACGTAAAGAGAAGCGCGCCGCCACCTCATCATGCCCGGTCTGGCCCGCCATCGGCGCCGCCTGACGGGGCTCCGGCAGCAGGGGGGCAGGCTCGGGAAACGGTACTGGTGCCGGCGCGTCGGCAACCGCCACCGCCGCTACCTGGCGATGTGGCATGCGCACGGGGGCCTGCCATGCCGCTAGCGGGGCCGCTCCAGGCAAATCGATACGCCGACTGTAAACCGGCAGACCGAGAGCGTGCAGGCAGATCTGCTGGCGCTGACTGAGAGGCCGCTCAGATACCATCGTTCTCCCGTTGCGGATGCGCCCGCAGAGCCGCACTGGTGAGCAGATTGAGGGCATCGAGATAAGCTTTGACCGATGCCACCAGAATGTCGGTATCGGCGCCCTGGCCGTTGACGATGCGCCCCTGCTCGTTCAGACGCACCTGCACCTCACCTTGCGAGTCGGTGCCGCTGGTGATGGCATTGACCGAATAAAGCTCGAGATGGGTGCCGCTGGCGACGATGTTCTCGATCGCCTTGAAGGCGGCATCGACCGGCCCCGAGCCCTGCGCCACGCTCGTTTGCAATTCGCCATGCACACGCAGACGCAACTCGGCGCGCGGCGCCAGACCTGTCTCGCTCAGCACGCGCAGATGATCGAGCTCATAGACGGCGGCGACTTCGCTGGCTTCACTGACCAGGGCCTGTAGATCCTCATCATAGATCTCATGCTTTTTATCAGCGAGATCCTTGAAGCGTGCGAACAGCCGGTTGATCTGCGCATCGGAGCCGGTGTCGATGCCGAGTTCTTCGAGGCGTGCACGAAAAGCAGCACGTCCGGAATGCTTGCCGAGGACCATGCGATTGGCATTCCAGCCGACGTCTTCGGCACGCATGATCTCATAGGTTTCGCGATGCTTGAGCACGCCATCCTGATGGATGCCCGACTCATGAGCGAAGGCATTGGCACCGACGATGGCCTTGTTCGGCTGTACCGGAAAGCCGGTGATGCTGGCGACCAGACGTGAGGTCGGCACGATCTCGACCGTCTGCAGACGCGTCTGCACAGCGAACAGATCGCGGCGGGTATTGATCGCCATGGCGATCTCCTCGAGAGCGGCGTTGCCGGCACGCTCACCGAGGCCGTTGATGGTGCACTCGACCTGCCGCGCCCCAGCCTGCACCGCCGCCAGCGAGTTGGCCACGGCCAGACCGAGATCGTTATGGCAGTGCACTGAGAAGATCGCTTGATCGGCGTTCGGGATACGCGTCAGCAGCTGCTCGATGAGTGCACCAAATTGCGCTGGAATGGCATAGCCGACGGTGTCGGGAATATTGATGGTACGGGCACCGGCACTGATCGCGGCTTCGATGATACGACAGAGAAAATCGATCTCGGAGCGGCCGGCATCTTCGCAGGAGAACTCGACGTCCTCGACTTTCTGGCGCGCCAGCTTGACCGCCTGCACGGCATGCTCGATCACCTGTTCCGGCTGCAGGCGCAGTTTATACTGCATATGGATGGGACTGGTGGCGATGAAGGTGTGGATACGCGGTGCCACCGCCGAACCCAGTGCCGCCGCCGCTTTTTCGATGTCCTCACGCTTGGCGCGCGCCAGGGAGCAGACGCGGGCGTCACGCACCGCCGCCGCGACCGCCGCGACCGCGGCAAAATCACCCGGACTGGCGATAGCAAAACCGGCTTCGATGACATCGACACGCAGACGTTCGAGGGCTTTGGCGATGCGCACTTTCTCGTCCAGGGTCATCGATGCACCCGGACTCTGTTCACCATCACGCAAGGTGGTATCAAAGATAATGATATTGGACATGCTCATGGTCACCCCTCATCTAATCTCGACGAGTTTATCACGGCCCACTCCGATCAGGGCGAGCAGACTGCCCGACAAGGCGCCGGCGAGATGTGCTGATGGGGCGACGGCGACACCGATCCACGCCTGCAGATAGTTCGGGTCATACCAGGGCGTGTGTTCATACACCAGACGGGCGCCAAAAAAAACCAGAGCGAGGCCATAAAGCCAGGGATCGCGGCGCCAGGCCCGCCATAAAGCGAAGAAAAGCAGGCCCTCGATGACCCCGGAAAAACCCGCGTAAATCTGGCACTGTGGCTGTCCATACCAGAGTCCGAGGCTCACCGCCCAGGGCAGCAGCGCCAGCAACAACAGCCAAAGGCGCCAAGGGAGGTCGGCGAGGAGGACGCCGGCGATCAAGGCCAGCGCCACGACATTCATCGCCAGATGCGAAAAACTATAATGTACCCAGCTGCCGGTGTAGCAGCGCCACCATTGGCCAGCCGCGATCGCCGTGCGATCGTAGGCGAGGCGGCGCAGTCCGACGCCATACTGCGCCAAAGCCAGCATCACGGTGAGGCCGCCGACGACCAACCACGCGCGCCACGATCTCAATGATCGGCCAGCCCCGGTGCCGGAATCGAGGCTCCTGGACGATCCCCAGAGGGCTTATCCGGTTGCACCTGGAGATTGAGATTGGGCGACCCTGCGGCAGGGTCTGCCGTCGACGTATCCGCCGATTGTGCTTTTTGCTGCATACGATCGGACACGCAGCTTTGCAACTGCAAAAGATCGCCGACACGCATATTATTCGGCGCCTCGGCAAAAGAGCGCGCCAGATCGGTGCATTCATCGGCCCGTGCGCCGACGCTCAAACCCAGGACCAAGATGGTCATCCCTATGATCTTCACGACCTTCCTCCTTGAATCACCGCAACACCCACTCATCAATGTACACCGCTTTTACGTCGCCGTCCAAATTCACCGCGACCGATGGCATGGCGCAGGAATGACTTTTCCCGCCCGTGCCGATATGGGAATATGAACCGCCTCGTTGTGGAGCCCCTGCATGCGCTTTCTCTATCCCCGATTTCTCCTCGCCCTGCTCGGCCTGTTGTTCCTCAGCCGCACCGTCGCCGCGCAGATGATGACGGCTGACCAGGCCTTCCAGGTGAGCAGCAGCGAACAGCCCGGCCATCTGCAGCTCGATGTGCAGATCGATGACTGCTGCTACCTCTATCTGCAGCGCTGGACTTTTCATGCCTCGCCACAAGTCCATCTCGGTACAGCCCATTTCGATCCAGCGCCGACCACAAAAATCGACCCCGACCTCGGTAAGGTCGCCGTCTTCCACCACGCCCTGCACATCGACCTGCCCGTACAGGGCCAGGGCTCGGTCGATGTCGGCTGGCAGGGCTGCAATGAACGTCTGGGCATTTGCTATCCGCCACAACACCGCCGCCTGCCGATCGAGGACAACGGCGCCTCTGCGGCCGTTGCGGCAAGCGCCCCCTGGTCGCATCTGCTGTCATTCTATCTAGGCGGCCTGGGCCTCGCCCTGACACCCTGCGTCCTGCCGATGATCCCCATTCTCGCCGGCCTGCTCGCCCGTGGCGGCCGCCGTCGCGACCAGATCATTGCCAGCGGCGCCTACGTTCTCGGCAGTGCCAGCAGCTACGCCGGCATCGGCGCCTTATTCGCCTGGCTCGGGCACAGCCTGGACGTCGCTGCCTGGTTCGCCAGCCCTTTCTGGCACATAAGCCTCGCCATCATCTTCGTTGGCCTCGCACTCAGTCTGTTCGACGTCTATCACCTGCATCTACCCGCCGCCTTACATCAGCGGCTCGATGGCTGGAGCCGGCGACAGCAGGCGGGCAGTGTGATCGGCGCCTATGTCATGGGAGTGCTCGCCGCGCTCATCGTCTCACCTTGTGTCTCCGCCCCCATGGCGGGTGCCCTGATCTACGTCACCGATCTCGGGCAACCCTTTTGGGGAGGACTCCTTCTCTTCACCCTTGGCCTGGGCCTCGGCACCCCCATCCTCCTTCTCGGCTTTGGTGAGAGCCGCCTGTTGCCGCGCGCCGGCCCCTGGATGCACGCTGTCCGTATCGTCTTCGGCGTCGGCATGCTCATCGTCGCTTTGCAGCTCCTGCAGCCCCTGCTGCCGGCACGCTACCTTCTGCTCGCCTACGCCCTGCTGGCGATCGCCTGCGGCAGCGCTCTCGGCGCCTTCGAAGGAGCGGCGGCAGGTTGGCCACGCCTGTGGAAGGCCGTCGGTCTCTTTTTAAGCCTCATCGGCATCGTCTGGGTCATCGGCGCCTTCGCGGGCGGCCGTGATCTCACGCACCCCTGGCCGCAGCAGGCTCCTGCCCGCCGTACGCCGGGCGCCAGCATGATCAGCGTACAAACGCCGGCGGCCCTGCAACAGGCTTTGCAGGCGGCGCGCGGTCAGCGCGTGATGCTCGATGTCTGGGCGAGCTGGTGCCTGAGCTGCCGTCATTTTGAAGAGGATGTGCTCGCACAGAACGATGTCCAGATGGCCCTGCAGGGCATTCAGGTGATCCGCGTCGACGTCAGCGCCGCCGGCGCCGACAGCGATGCCCTGCTGCAGGAGCTACACATACCCGGCCCACCGGCGCTGTTTTTCTATGATACTCAGGGGCAGGCCCAGGGCGACGCGCTATTCGGCGAAGTGTCGCACACCGCCTTCCTGCAGCGCTTGCAGACCTGGCGGTAAGATACCGTCAGGCCCATGCGCACAGGTCAACGGCAGGGCGCTCTTTGCCCAAGCACTGGTCGAGTACGGGGCCTCAAAACCCTTTGACGATCTGTAGCCAAGCGCGCACCGGTGAAGCATTCGGCACCTGCGCCAGACCAGGGCCGACAGGGGCGGCAACACAGACCTTGACCACCCACTGACTCTGTGTCACCCAGTTCATCCCCACGCCAGCACCGGACAAGGTCGCGGTATTATCAGCCACTACCGGTCCTGTCGGCAGATTATGGTCAATGGTGACATGCTCGCTATCTGCAAACGCGACCGTCTGTAACGCCCCACTCCACAGATACCCAAGCTCATGTCGCCATTCAATGGTGCCGAGCACGCCTTCGTCGCCCGTCAGCACACCCATATCATAAGCACGTACGGTATACGGACCACCGACGACCAACTGCTGCGATATGTCCAGATGGGTATTGCTCAACTGCCCACTCACCGCCATATATAGACTATCGAGGCCGGTCAACTGCTGCAGTCGGGTATAGCTGAAATTCAGTTTGAGAAAACCTCCCTGCGGCTGCGTCGCATCCTGGCTGGTGGCAGCCGGACTGGCCTGCCCCCCGGTCAAGGCCAGACTCCAGGTATTTGATGATCCGGTGAATATCGCATCACGCCAATCACCATTGACGATTCCAGTCCAGTTTTCGAGTTGGCGCTTGTCGTGAACCCCAGTGCTGTCCATGCTGTCGATCAAAGCCAGATGATCGTACTGCAACTGGACATACAGATTGTCATCCTGACTGCGAATGATCGGCTGCCGCGCCCAGGCACTGCTCGTCTCCGCCCTGCCATTACCATGCAGGCTGGCTAGATTGCTGCCCAGAATGTAATGCAGCGCAGAGAACGCCCCACCCACCCGCGTACCCATGCCATTCAGCAGGGTTTCGTACCCCACCCGGCCATAATTCATGTCTGATCCCGATGACTGTCCTGACAGACTCAGCACATCGCCCCTATGCAGCGGATTTACAATATTCACGTTGCCAGACCCAAGCACCCGCCCAGTGTAAGCATTGCCATAATCGCTCAGCCCGACATTACCATTGATCATAGGCGTCGCATCAGCCGTCACATTCAGGTCGGAAGTCCCTACCTGCGCGCCTGGCTGCAGCATCGCATGGCCAGCTACGCCAGGAATGTCGGACAGCAACAGCAGACTTTTATCCAGCGCTGACTGCTCAACCACAGCACCGCTTTGCAGCGGTGCAAGCGTGTCACGCAGCAAATCGGTATTCACCCGGCTGTGGTTGCTGAGACCTACTTTTCCGAAGACCGCCTCCAACACCTGGAATGTCACCACGCCATCCACAATGCGCTGCGCCGGAATGACGGCGCGAGCCAAAGGATAGCCATGGACGTGATAATAATCCGTGATGCGGCCAGCGAATTGCCGCAACTGACTCAATGTCTCCTGATGCCCCTCACCTTCAGCCACCAGCGCGTGCAGCGTGGCCGTATCGACCTTTTTATTACCGGTAATCCTGATTGCACGCACCATGAATGGCTTCGTGACCGGTAGGGCACTTGGCTGCACATGGTCTATCGTCAGCCCAGTTTTGTTCGATGCGGGGGGCTGCGGCAGGCTAGGCTGCACCTCCTGTAGCTCTGATCCAGAGCTCGGCGGTGTACCAGCAGCATGCACCAACACCGGAAAGGTGACCCCCATTGCCGTCATCACTACACGCAAAGAACAAAAACTTTTCATGGGATACGGTCTTCCATGTCATTCAGCGATCGTGCAAGCGGCCATCAATGTGCCCGCCTGAAATTATTTAGTTACCGTTGCCACCCAAGGTATTGTCGGGCAAATGGATGCCTTGGTTGATGATATCCAGCAGTCCTGGTGCACTCACATGGTAAAAATCCTCCACCATGCCGACATAGCCCTGCCCAGTAGCAGGTGCATTATTACTATTGACCGCTAACGATTGATTCACCTGTCCCGACCCAGCATCGCTCATCACCATCAACTGACTGGATGGCTCAGTGATAGGGGGGGCTGAGCTTTCTAGAGATGACACCACCGATTGCGCCGGCAAGGGTATCTTGGACGTACCCGACGTACCCGACGTACCCGACGTACCCGACGTACCCGACGTACCCGATGTACCCGATGTACCCGATGTACCCGATGTACCCGATGTACCCGATGTACCCGATGTACCCGATGTACCCGATGTACCCGATGTACCCGATGTACCCGATGTACCCGATGTACCCGATGTACCCGATGTACCCGATG
>JAKBFV010000054.1 GCA_021833365.1 Pseudomonadota bacterium
TGCGGGCATTTTTTTCATGGGCATCTGGAGCAGCTACGGTCGTTCATGACGGCGGCCGTGCACGAGCTTTTGCCGCAAGTGGATCGGGGTGGTGATGTTAGTTGAACGCTATGAACGCGATCTGGCGGCGGGTTTTGTCGCGGATCCTGCCCAGAGGCAGGTTTTGCTGGTTCTGGAGGAATTACGCGGCGATCTGATGCGTCGCTATGAGGCGGCGCGCATGCATGGCGTCTTCCACCGTTTCGCGCGCACCCGGCGCCTGCCGGCGGTGCGCGGCCTCTACGTCTGGGGTGGGGTCGGGCGCGGCAAGACCTATCTCATGGACCTGTTCTATGAAAGTCTGCCCTTCCGCCGCAAGATGCGCAGTCACTTCAATCGCTTCATGCAGCGCGTGCATCAGGAATTGCGGCAGTTGCCGGGTGAGGCCGATCCGCTCGAAAAAGTTGCCGACCGCATCGCGCAAGAGGCGGTGCTCATCTGCTTCGACGAGTTCTTCGTCGATGACATCACCGACGCCATGCTGCTCGGCATGCTCTTCAAGGCGCTGTTCGCGCGCGGCGTCACGCTGGTCGCGACCTCGAACATTCCGCCCGATCGTCTCTATGAGCGCGGCCTGCAAAGAGAGCGCTTTCTGCCGGCGATCGCCATGCTCCAAGAACATTGCCGGGTGTTGCAGGTCGACGCCGGCACCGATTATCGTCTCCAGCATGACGACATCCTGCAGCCATTTTGTCTGGCGCACGATCAGCAGGGGCAGGATTTTCTCGCCAGCGCCTGGCAGTCGCTCACCGGCCTCGCGGCGCAGGCGCAAACCCTCGAGGTTCTCGGGCGGCCCTTGCCGGTGCATGCCGTCTGTGAGCGTGCCCTGTGGGTCGACTTTCATACCCTATGTCTGCAGATGCGCAGTCAAAACGACTACATCGAGCTGGCGCGCGTCTATCCGCGCGTCCTTCTGCAAGGGGTGCCCATCCTCACCGCCGATCTCGATGACGGCATGCGTCGCTTCATCCATCTCGTCGATGAGTTCTACGATCGCCGCGTCAAACTCCTCATGACCATGGCGGCGCCGCTCACCGCGCTCTACGTCGGTCAGCGTCTGGCCTTTGAGTTTCGCCGCACCCTCAGTCGCCTGACCGAGATGCAGTCACGCGACTACCTCGAGCTCGAACATCGCCCCTGAAATCATGCATGCCGGCTTTCACGGTGCTGGATTGGGCTGTATCTGGTGCTGCGCCTCGATACCGGCGAGGACGTCGGCGCTCAGCTCGATGCGCACGCTGTCGAGGTTCTCCTGCAATTGCGCGAGTGTGGTGGCGCCGATGATGGTGCTGGTGACGAAGCCGCGGCTGCGCACGAAGGCTAAGGCCATCTGGGCGGGCGAAAGGCCATGCACACGCGCCAGGGCGATGTAGCGATCAGCGGCGGCGCGGCTCTGTGGGCTGTTGTAGCGCGTGAAGTCAGGAAACAAGGTCAAGCGTCCGGTTGTTGCCGTCGCTCCGCCGGCATATTTGCCGCTGAGCAGGCCGAAGGCCAGGGGTGAATAGGCGAGCAGGCCGACCTGCTCACGATGCGCTACTTCCGCCAGTCCGATCTCGAAGCTGCGATTGAGCAGGGAGTAGGGGTTCTGGATGCTGACCGGACGTGCCGCGCCGCTGATTTCAGCGCTACGCAGGAATTGCATCACCCCCCAGGGGGTTTCATTGGACAGGCCATAGTGGCGGATCTTGCCAGCCTGACGCAGATCCTCGAGAACGGCCAGGGTCTCAGCGATCGGGATGGTGTCTGCCTGTGCGACGTGTTCGTAGCCGAGCTTGCCGAAGTAGTTGGTCGGGCGATCCGGCCAGTGCAGCTGGTACAGATCGAGATAGTCGGTGTGCAGGCGGCGCAGGCTCGCTTCAAGGGCGCTTTCGATATTGCGGCGGTCGAGGCGAGGGGCGCCATCGCGGACATAATGCATGCGCGCCGCCGGGCCACAGACCTTGCTGGCGAGGACGATGTGCTGGCGCTGCCCAGGATGCGCCGACAGCCACTGTCCGATGATGCTTTCAGTGCTGCCGAAGGTGTCAGGACGCGGTGGTACGGCGTACATCTCCGCCGTGTCGATGAAGTTGACGCCAGCTTCGAGAGCGTGATCGATCTGGGCGTGGGCTTCGGCGGCGCTGTTCTGCTTGCCGAAGGTCATGGTGCCGAGGCAGATTTCGCTGACGGCGAGATCGGTATGGCCGAGAAGATGATGGCGCATGCTGGACTCCTGAAGCTGGCGAGGCAGTCATCCTAACAGTCTGCCGTGAGGGTGGCCAGTATGCTAGGATGAGCGATCGAGGACGGAGATCGAGCTCATGCCACTAGCGCAGCGTCTACAGACCTTGCTGACGGAGGGGTTGGCTATCCTGCATCTGCAGGTCAGCGATGAAAGTCATGGTCATGGTGGCGGCCGCCTGCACGAGACGCACTTCAAGGTGGTGCTGGTGTCGCCGGATTTCATCGGTCTGTCGCGCCTGCAGCGTCATCGTCGTGTCTATGCTCTGTTGCAGCAGCCTTTACAAGAAGGCGTACATGCGCTGGTTCTGCATCTTTTCAGCCCGCAGGAGTGGCAGGAGAGTCAGGTTTTGCCTGAGACGCCGGCTTGCCGCGGCGGCGGGCGCTAGGGGTCGTAGGTGTTTTAAGCGCCGGACGCCAGTGCATCTTCAGGCGAGGATCCTGAGTGGCGCAGAGCAGTTCGCGCAGACGTGGCAGCAGGGCGTCGAGGTAGGCTGCGGTATAAGGGACGGCGTCAGCGCGACCGAAAACCGCCGCCGGCCAGGCGACGTCGTCGATATAGCGGGCGATGTGGTGGATATGCAGTTGGTCGACGACATTGCCGAGCGCGGCGATGTTCATCTTATCGGCCTCCAGTCCTTGCTGCAGCTGGCGTGCGACGAAAGCGGATTCGCGCCATAGCTGCTCCTGGTCGGCCTCGCCGAGCTCGTGGATCTCGCGCAGATGTGGGCGCTCGGGAACCAGGATCAGCCAGGGATAGTGGGCATCATTCATCAGCAGGACACGGCACAGGGGCAGTCGCCCGAGCATCATCGTGTCATTTTGCAGTCGCGGGTGCAGCTTGAACATGGGCTCATCCTGGGCATCAGGCCAGCGTGCGGCGGCCGCGGCGTCGGCATCATAGCATAAGCGCTGATCAGGTCGAGGCGTCGCCGATCAGGGTGAGCAGACGGGCGTAGCCGGTGCTCGACCAGTCGATGCGGTCGGTGTCGAGGTGGCGGTTGTAGGCCTGATCGTAGAGAAGGTGGCGCCAGGAAGGGCGGCACAGTCCCTGGATGTCGGGGCGGTCATCGATCAGCCAGTCGCCGTGTATCAGGGTCTTGTCGCTGCTGATGATGGTACGTCGGCGCAGGTCTGGCCCGAAGTGCGCGCTGATCCAGTCCAGTTTGTCGAGCAGGATCTGTGGCTGCGTGCCGGTGTCGCTGGTGCAGATCCAGACGTCGTGGCCGCGCCCGCGCAGGTCGGCGATCGCCGCTTGGGCGCCGGGCAGCAGCGGCAGCTGGCGATAGAAGCCGGGTGCCTGGAGGAGGGCGGTGATCTGTGCGCGCTGTTCTTCCGGGTAGTCGTCGCCGATATGAAAGTGGCGGCGCTGTGTCGCTGCCAGCGCCGGCTTGCCGGTGTGCGCTTGCCAGGCGTGCGCGAAGCCGCGATCGAAGTCGGCGAGAACGCCATCCTGGTCGATGAGTATGAGCATCGTTTCTCTCCGGCGTCGGTTTTGCGTAGGGCGCTGCCGATATTGTAGGGCCGGCAGCGCGCTCGATAAAGAAAGGATGGTCGCCTCGTCTGTCCCGCCAGGGGCTTCCTTATCGGGCTTGTTTGCTGTATCATTCCTGCCCTTTGGCGCAGGCTGTTGCTGCGGTGCATCGCGCAATGGTTTCGATGGCGCCATTCTGGATCGAGGATACAAGATTATGGTGACGATTCGTTTGGCTCGCGGCGGTGCAAAGAAGCGGCCTTTTTATCAGGTGGTGGTGACCAACAGCCGCAATGCTCGTGACGGTCGCTTCATCGAGCGTATCGGCTTTTTCAATCCCATCGCCGCTGGCGCTGCTGAGCGTCTGCGCATCGATGCGCAGCGTCTGGCTTACTGGCAGCAGGCGGGTGCGCAGCTGTCGGATCGCGTCGCGACCCTGGTCAAGGAACTGCCGGCCGCCTGAAGGTGGATGATCGTCTGACGGTAGGGCGTCTGCGCGCCGCGCATGGTTTGCGTGGGTTTCTCTGGGTGCATTCGTTGACGACGCCGCCGCAGAACGTCTTCGCCTATGGTCCCTGGTCTTTGCGTCACGGCGAGATGGACAAGTCCGTCGAGGTCGAGCAGTGGCGGCCGCAGGGCAAGGGCTGGTTGGTCAAGTTGCGTGGCGTCGATGACCGTAATGCTGCTGATCTCCTCGTCGGTTGCGAGGTGCTGGTGCCGCGTAGTGCCTTGCCGCAGTTGCCGGAAGACGAGTACTACTGGTCGGAACTCATCGACATGCGCGTGGTGACCGTCGCCGGTAGTGATCTCGGCTGTGTGCATGCGATGATGGAAACCGGCGCCAATGACGTTCTGGTGGTGCGCGGTGATGCGCTCAGCATCGATCAGCGTGAGCGACTGCTGCCATGGTTACCGGGTACGGTCGTGCATCAGGTGGATCGTCAGGCGCGGCGTATCATCGTCGACTGGGACGCGGATTTCTAGGAGGCGCCATGTGGATCGGCGTGGTCACGCTGTTCCCTGAGATGTTCACGGCCTTGACCGGGCATGGCGTGATCGGTCGCGCGATCAGCCAAGAGCGCATCGAGCTGGAGTTCTTTAACCCGCGCGATTACGCCGAGGGTGCCTATCGGCGTGTCGATGACCGCCCCTATGGTGGTGGTCCGGGTATGGTCATGCTGATCGAGCCCTTATCGCGGGCCTTGCAGCAGGCGCGGGCACAGGCGCAGCAACGACAACTGCGCCCGCATGTCGTGTACATGAGTCCGCAGGGACGTGTGCTGCGACAGTCGCAGGTGCGGCGCTGGGTGGAAGAAAGGCAGCAGCAGGGGCTCATCCTGCTCTGCGGTCGTTATGAAGGCATCGATGAGCGTCTCATCGAGATGGCGGTCGATGAAGAATGTTCGATCGGCGACTATGTGCTCTCCGGCGGTGAGTTGCCGGCCATGGTCCTGGTCGACGCCCTGACGCGCTGGTTGCCGGGGGTGCTCGGACACGGTGAGTCCGCTGTCGAAGACTCGTTCAGTGCGGTTTGGCTGGACTGCCCGCACTATACACGCCCACCCAGCTATGCTGGGCGTGAGGTGCCGGCAGTGTTGCTGTCGGGAGATCATGCCGAGGTCGCGCGCTGGCGTCATCGCCAGCGTGTACTGAGGACGGCCAGTCGGCGCCCGGATCTGCTGAGTGAGATTGAACTCAGCACGGAAGAGCGTGGCTGGATTGAGGGTGCGGCTTGTGGCCGCACCGATGGGGCCTGAGGCCCGTTTGAGTTCTGCATGCGCCAGAGCCTCTGCAGACGTTTGGGAGTGTGTGATGAGCAGTAAACATCCTCTGATCCAGGAGATTGAGAAGCGACAGATGAAACAGGATCTGCCGAGTTTCGGTCCTGGTGACACCGTCATCGTGCAAGTGAAGGTGAAAGAAGGTGATCGTGAGCGTCTTCAGGCTTATGAAGGCGTGGTCATCGCGATCAAGAACCGCGGCCTCAATTCGGCCTTCACGGTGCGCAAGATCTCCAATGGTGTCGGTGTCGAGCGTTGCTTCCAGACGCATTCGCCCCTGGTCGATTCGGTGCAGGTCAAGCGTCGTGGTGCCGTGCGCCGCGCCAAGCTCTACTACCTGCGTGATCGTTCCGGTAAAGCGGCGCGTATCCGCGAAAAGCTGGTGGCGCGCAACAAGAACGCCTGAGGCGTTCTTCGTGCGGGGGGGCGTCAGCCCCCTCCCTGATCTATGGCAGACATACCGGCGGAATTGCAGGGTTTCATGCGCCATCTCGCCCTTTTGGGCTTGTCGCAGCGCACGCGTGCGGCTTATCTGAGCGATCTTTGTCTGAGCCGCCGCGATCTCGCTGGCGATCTCGCACAGGCGACCAGCGTCGACCTGCAGGGCCTGCTTGCCACGCGCCTGGCGCGTGGTTGCTCGCCGCGCTCGCAAGCGCGCCTGCTATCGAGCTGGCGACGCTATTATGAATTTTTATCGGCACAAGGGCTGATCACCTGCGACCCTGTCGCCGCTTTGGCGCCGCCGCGTCTGAGCGTGCGTTTACCTCAGGATCTCTCCGAGGCCGACGTCGATCGTCTCCTGGCGGCGCCGGATGTGACGAGCGCTCTCGGTCTGCGCGACCGTGCCATGCTCGAACTCCTCTATGCCAGCGGTCTGCGCGTCAGTGAACTGGTCGGCCTGTCGCTGACTGCCGTGAATCTGCGGCAAGGCGTGGTGCGTGTCCTCGGCAAGGGCGATAAACATCGCCTGGTGCCGATCGGCGAGCAGGCCATGGCCTGGTTGCAACGCTATCTCGATCAGGCGCGCCCCTTGCTGATGACCACCGCGAGCAGTCATCTTTTTCCGGGGCGTGACGGCAAGGCGCTGACACGGCAAGCTTTCTGGTATCGTATCAAGGCCTGGGCGATACGGGCGGGGGTGCGCACGAGTCTGTCACCGCATACCTTGCGCCATGCCTTTGCCACACATCTGCTCAATCATGGTGCTGATCTGCGCGTCGTGCAGATGTTGCTCGGGCACGCCAGTCTCAGCACCACCCAGATCTACACACACGTGGCGCGTGCCCGCCTGCAGGCCCTGCACGCTGCCCATCACCCGAGGGCATGAGATGAAATGGATACGATGCTTGCGCGCCGCACTGTTGCTGGGATTGTGTTTGAGCGCCAACCTCAGCCGTGCCGGCGATCCTGCCGATACTGCCATACGCGCGCGCTTTGCTGAAAGTTTCCCAGATGTCGTGATCAATGGCATCACCGCCATCGCGGCGCCGGGCTGGTATATGGTGCAGGCCGTCGGTATGGCGCCGGTCTATGTCAGCAGCGATGGACAGTACATGATTCAAGGCGACTTCGTGCATTTTCAGGGCCGGCATATGGTCGATCTCGGCGATCAGGCCCTCGGCCATGCCGCCCATGCCCTCCTGATGCAGGCGCCGGCGCAGGATCAGATCATCTTTCCGGCCGTCGGCAAGACGCGTGCGGTGGTCTACGCCTTCACCGACGTCGATTGCGGTTATTGCCGCAAATTTCATACGCAGATCAAGGCGATCAACGCCCAGGGTATCGAAGTGCGCTATCTCGCCTGGCCGCGTACCGGCACCCACGGCATGACGGCGCGCAAGATGGCGACGGTATGGTGTGCCCAGGACGCGCCGGCGGCACTCGCTCATACCATGGCGGGCGCTTCTCTGCCACAAGGTGGCAGCGCTTGTGACGCCATCATTCAGCGTGATTATGCCCTCGGTGAGCGTCTCGGCGTCGACGGCACGCCGACCCTGTTCAATGCCGCTGGCGACAAGATCGGCGGTTATCTCAGTGTTGCCGATCTCGCGCAGGCCCTGGGTCTGACGCGGCATTGAGGCGGCATTGACGCAGCGCTGAGGATTTTCTAAGGTGGCGCCCTTGAATGGCGTAGATGGAGTGGGAAGCTCGGACATGCAGACGAAACAGGATGCGGTGAGGGTAGGTATCGTCGGCTTTGGTACGGTCGGTGGCGGAGCTTTTCGTCTCCTGCAGGAGAATGCCGGCGAAATCGCGCGGCGTACCGGTTGTCCGATCGTCGTCAGTCATATCGGCGCGCGTCGCGATCGTGATGATCTCGATACCCGTGCGGTCAAGGTCAGTCGCGACGTCTTTGCTGTCGTCCAGGATCCCGATGTCGACATCATCGTCGAGGTCATGGGCGGCACCGATACGGCGCGCGCCGTCGTCACCCAGGCCATCCTGGCGGGAAAACATGTGGTGACGGCAAACAAGGCATTGCTCGCCGAATTCGGCAACGAGCTCTTCGCTCTCGCCGAACGCCATGGCGTGTATATCGCTTTTGAGGCGGCGGTCGCCGGCGGTGTGCCGATCATCAAGGTATTGCGTGAAGGGCTCGCCGCCAATCGTATCGACGCGCTCGCCGGCATCATCAACGGCACCGGCAACTACATCCTCACCGAGATGCGCGACAAGGGACGCAGCTTTCAGGACGTCCTCGCCGAGGCACAGGCGCTCGGCTATGCCGAAGCCGATCCGACCTTCGACGTCGAGGGTATCGATGCGGCACACAAGCTGACCATTCTCGCCTCCCTGGCCTTTGGTATTCCCTTGCAGTTGTCGAAAGTCTATACCGAGGGTATCAGCGCGCTGGCGACCGTTGACGTCGCCTACGCCGCTGAACTCGGTTACAGCATCAAGCACCTCGGCCTGGCGCGCCGCACGCCTGCCGGTATCGAGCTGCGCGTGCACCCCACCCTGATCCCGAGTGAGCGGCTGATCAGCCATGTGCATGGCGTCAAAAATGCCGTTCTGGTGCAATCGCATCCAGTCGGTTCGACCCTGTATTATGGCGCCGGTGCTGGTGCCGGGCCGACGGCTTCGGCCATCGTCGCTGATCTCGTCGACGTGGTGCGTGCCTGGCGTGAGGGGCAGGGTGGGCGGGTGCCGCACCTCGCTTTCCAGCCGGATGCGCTCTACGACACGCCGGTGTTGCCGGTCGAGGCCGTGCAGACCGCCTACTATTTGCGCTTGCAGGCCAACGATCGTCCCGGTGTGCTCGCCGAGGTCACCCATCTCCTCGCCGAGCAGGGCATCAGCATCGAAGCCATTTTGCAAAAGCCGGCGCATGCCGCCGGTCAGGTGCCGGTGATCATCGTCACCAAGGTGGTGCAGGAACGGGCGATGAATATCGCTTTGGCCAAGATCGAAGCCCTGGACGACATCGTCGCCCGGGTGGTGAGGATACGTCTCGAAAATCTGGATGCCTGAGGATCAGGCGGCGAGGAGCACAGCATGAGTTTTGGCAATCGTTATACCGGTCTCATCCATAAATACCGCGATCATCTGCCGGTCGCCGATGACACGCGCATCATCTCGCTCGGTGAGGGCAACACGCCCTTGATCCGCTTGAACAACATTCCACGTCTGCTGCGCAAGGACGTCGACATCTACGTCAAGTATGAAGGTCTCAATCCGACCGGTTCCTTCAAGGACCGTGGCATGACCATGGCGGTGACCAAGGCGGTGGAGGAGGGCGCGCGTGCCATCATCTGCGCTTCGACGGGCAATACCTCGGCGGCTGCCGCCGCTTATGCCGCCCGCGCCGGTATCCGCGCCTTCGTGCTGATTCCGGAAGGCAAGATCGCCATGGGCAAGCTGGCGCAGGCGATGATGTATGGCGCTGTGACTCTGCAGATCCGCGGTAATTTCGATGCCGGCATGGAACTGGTCAAGCAGGTGGCGCAGCAGGTGCCGGTGACCATCGTCAACTCGATCAATCCTTTTCGCCTGCAAGGTCAGAAGACGGCGGCTTTCGAGATCATCGAGGAGCTCGGTGCGGCGCCTGATTTTCACTGCCTGCCGGTCGGCAATGCCGGCAACATCACCGCCCATTGGATGGGTTACAGTGAGTATTTCGAACGTGGCGTCGTCATGCAGCGGCCGCGCATGATCGGTTATCAGGCCGCCGGTTCAGCCCCCTTCCTGCGTGGCGGTCCGGTGGCGCAGCCGGAGACCGTGGCGACCGCCATCCGCATCGGCAATCCGCAGTCCTGGGACAAGGCCTGGGCCTTGCAGAAGACTTCCGGGGGCTGGTTCGATGAGTTGCAGGACAGTGAAATTCTCGAGGCGCAGCGGCTGTTGGCCATGCAGGAAGGGGTGTTCTGCGAGCCGGCTTCCGCCGCTTCGCTGGCGGGCGCCATGCGTGACATCCGTCAGGGGCGCATTCCCGAGGGCAGCAAGGTGGTGTGTACTTTGACCGGCAATGGTCTCAAGGATCCCGATACCGCCATCAATCAGTGTCAGTCGGCGATACTCAAGACTCTGGATGCGACCTTGTCCGAGGTCGAGAAGGCCATCGTCGGGCATATGGAGTGATGCGGCAGAGGCCTGTCGTCGGCCTCGATGATCCACGCTGGCAGGCTTATCCCGAGCTGATCGCGCGCCTCTATGCGGCGCGCGCCTTGCAACCGGAGGAGGGAGAGCTGGCGCTGCGTCAGCTGGCGCCACCCGAGCTAGGGGGACTGAAGGCGGCGCTTGAGCTGCTCGCGCAGGCGCGGGCGCAGCAGTGGCGCGTTCTCATCTGCGGCGATTTCGACGCCGATGGTGCGACGGCGACGGCCTTGCTCGTTCTCGCTTTACGTGCTTATGGCTATGAGCGCGTCGATTTTCGTGTTCCCAACCGCTTCAGCATGGGTTATGGACTGAGTTTGGCCCTGGTCGATGCGATCATCGCCGAGGGGGGCTGCGATCTGCTCATCACCGTCGACAATGGTATCGCCAGTCTGGAAGGCGTGGCGCGTGCCCGCCGCGCCGGCATGCGCGTGCTCGTCACCGATCATCACCTGCCAGGCGCTAGCCTTCCCGAGGCCGATGCCATCGTCAATCCGAATCAACCGGCCTGCCCTTTTGCCAGCAAGCATCTGGCCGGTGTCGGCGTCGCTTTTTATCTCGTCGCGGTTTTGCGGACACATCTGCAGAATACCCTTGCGCAGACTTACCCCTCGCCAACGCGCTGGCTCGATCTGGTCGCGCTCGGCACGGTGGCCGACGTCGTCAGTCTCGATCATAACAACCGCATTCTCGTCGAGCATGGCCTGCGCCGCTTGCGTGCCGGCGAGTGCCGTCCCGGGCTGTCTGCTCTGATGCGCGTCGCGGGTCTGACGCCGGAGCGTCTGCAGGCCAGCGATCTCGGGTTTTATCTGGCGCCGCGCCTCAACGCTGTCGGGCGTCTCGAAGACATGCGCTTGGGTATCGAGTTTTTGCTCGAGGAGTCGGCGGTGGCTGCCATGGCCATGGCTGAGGAGCTCGATCTACTCAATAAAGAACGCCGCGATATTGAGGCGGGTATGCAGGCGCAGGCACAGTCGACACTCGCCAAGCTCGATCTTGGTCGCCCGGCACAGGCGGCGATCAGTCTCTACGAGCGCAATTTTCACGCCGGCGTCATCGGTATTCTCGCCGGCCGCCTGAAAGAGCGCTACCATCGTCCCGTGGTGGTCTTCGCCGATGCCGAAGAGGCGGGTGAGATCAAGGGCTCGGCGCGCTCCATCGCCGGTGCGCATATGCGCGACCTCCTCGCCTGGATCGATGCGCAATCGCCCGGTCTCATCCTGCGCTTCGGTGGCCATGCCATGGCCGCCGGCCTCTCCTTGCGGCGTGCCGATCTATCCCGCTTCGACCAGCAGTTGCAGGCGGCGGTCCAGGCCAGTTGTGCGGCGACGGTTTTCGATCGCGTTCTTTGGCATGATGGTGCGCTGACGGCGGCACAGATGAACAAGGCGACGGCGCGCTTGCTCGCCGAGGCCGGCCCCTGGGGGGCGGGCATGCCGGAGCCGCGCTTCGTCGGCGAGTTCATGGTTCTCGAGCAGCGTCTGTTGCAGGAGCGCTTTCTCAAGATGACGCTCAGTGGCACAGAGGACAATAGCGTCTTCGACGCCATCTGGTTTCAGCCGGATCTGAGCTGCTGGCCGACGGCGGCGACGCGCGTGCGCGTACTCTATGCTCTCGAGGTCAATCATTTTCGTGGTCGTGAACGCTTGCAGCTGCGTATCGAGGCGGCGCAGGCCTTGCCGGACTGAGGCGATGGCGCGCGAGGCATTCCCCGCTTTCGCGCCTTGCTATAAAATACCGCGTTTTTATCGAGGTGCTCATGGAAATCAATCCGTATCTGCTGCGCATCAAAGATCTCGGCGAACGTTCGCAGTCTTTGCGGAGGTATCTTTGACTTCGATCTGAAGGTCGAACGACTCGAAGAGGTGGTGCGCGAGCTCGAGGATGGCGCCGTCTGGAATGATCCACAACGGGCACAGTCCTTGGGCAAGGAGCGCGGGGCCCTCGAGCTTGTCGTCAAGACTCTGCAGGATGTCGCTGCTGACCTCGGCAATGCCAGCGAACTTCTCGATCTGGCGGTGGCGGAAGAAGATGAGTCCCTGCTCGGCGATGTCGCTCACGAGCTCGATGCCATCGACCGGCAGGTCGCCGATCTCGAGTTTCGCCGTATGTTTTCCGGCGAGACCGATCCCTGCCATGCCTTTCTCGACATTCAGGCCGGCTCGGGGGGGACCGAGGCACAGGATTGGGCGAACATGCTGTTGCGCATGTATCTGCGCTGGGCAGAACGCCATGGCTTCAAGACCGAGTTGCTGGAAGTCACCGATGGCGAAGTCGCCGGCATCAAGTCGGCGACGGTGCGCGTCGAAGGCGATTATGCTTTTGGCTGGTTGCGCACCGAGATCGGTGTGCATCGTCTGGTGCGCAAATCGCCTTTCGATTCGGGGAACCGTCGGCATACTTCCTTCGCCGCCGTCTTCGTGTCGCCAGAGATCAGCGATGAGATCGAGATCGACATCAATCCGGCCGATCTGCGCATCGATGTCTATCGCGCCAGCGGCGCCGGTGGGCAGCACGTCAACCGCACCGAATCGGCGGTGCGCATCACCCATCTGCCGAGCGGCGTCGTCGTGCAGTGCCAGAATGACCGCTCGCAACACAAGAACCGCGACACCGCCATGAAGCAGCTCAAAGCCAAGCTCTATGAGCTCGAGATACAAAAGCGTCATGCGGCGCAGCAGGCGCTCGAAGAGACCAAGTCGGACATCGGCTGGGGCAGCCAGATTCGTTCCTATGTGCTCGATCAGTCGCGCGTCAAGGATCTGCGCAGTCAGATCGAAAACTCCAATCCGGGCGCCATCCTCGATGGTGATCTCGATGAATTCATCCAGGCTTCCTTGAAGATGGGGCTGTGAGCGAGGGTCAGAGCATGAGTCAGGACAAGGCGATGGTCGATGAGAACAAGTTGATCGTCGAGCGCAAGAGCAAGCTGGCGCAGCTGCGTCAGGAGCAGGCAGTGGCCTTCCCCAATGATTTTCGTCGCGATACGCGCAGCGACGAGCTCGTCGCGCGTTACGCGGCTTGTGGCGAGGCTGAACTCGAGGCGGTGACGCAGGTCTTCGCCATCGCCGGGCGCATGATGTTGCGGCGGGTGATGGGCAAGGCCAGTTTTGCCACCGTACAGGATGGTGGTGGGCGTTTGCAGCTCTATATCACCCGCGATGCCATCGGTGCGGAGCTCTATCAGGCGTTCAAGCACTGGGATATCGGTGACATCGTCGCTGCCACCGGGCGGATTTTTCGCACCCAGGCCGGCGAGCTGTCGCTCAAGGTCGAGACCTTGCGCCTGCTCACCAAATCCCTGCGGCCGCTGCCGGACAAGTTTCATGGCGTCAGCGACCAGGAGTTGAAGTATCGTCAGCGCTATGTCGATCTGATCATGAGCGAGTCGACGCGGCGCACCTTTATGATCCGTGCCCGCGTCATCGCCGGCATCCGTGATTTTCTTCTGCAAAGACACTATCTCGAAGTCGAGACACCGATGATGCACGTCATCCCCGGCGGTGCTGCGGCGCGCCCTTTTGCCACCCATCACCACGCCCTCGACATGCCGCTCTTTCTGCGCATCGCTCCCGAGCTCTACCTCAAACGTCTGGTCGTCGGTGGTTTCGAGCGCGTCTTCGAGATCAATCGCAATTTTCGCAACGAAGGCCTGTCGACGCGTCACAACCCCGAATTCACCATGATCGAGTTCTATCAGGCCTATGCCGACTACCACGATCTGATGGATCTGACCGAGCAGATGCTCGAGCGTCTGGCCCTGGACATCCTCGGCAGCACCGAACTGCCTTACGCCGACGAGGTCTATTCGCTGGCGGCGCCCTTTGCCCGTCTGAGTATGCGTGACGCCGTGCAACGCCAGCATCCTGATCTCAGCGCGGCCGATCTCGGCGACGTCGCGGTACTACGCCAGCGCCTGCAGTCCCTCGGGCATGCGGTCAAGGCGGAGTGGGGCTGGGGCAAGCTGTTGACGGTGCTGTTCGAAGAGACGGTCGAGACCGAGCTGCGCCAGCCGACCTTCATCACCGACTACCCGGCGGAAGTCTCGCCCCTGGCACGCCGGCGTGATCAGCAGCCGGAGATCACCGATCGTTTCGAGTTCTTCATCGGTGGACGTGAGATCGCCAATGGTTTTTCCGAGCTCAATGATCCCGAGGATCAGGCGGAGCGCTTTTTGGCTCAGGTGCGCGAGAAGGAAGCGGGCGACGATGAGGCCATGCACTATGACGCCGACTATATTCGCGCGCTCGAATATGGCCTGCCGCCGACCGCCGGTGAAGGCATCGGCATCGATCGCCTGGTGATGCTCTTCGCCAATGCGCCGAGCATCCGCGATGTCATCCTTTTTCCGCATATGCGTCCGGAAAGCTAACCGATCATTATCGCATGGATGCCCTGCGCGTGGCGAAGCTATAGGAAAATTTACAAAAATCACCGCTATTCCTGACACAGATCCTTCATGTTCCTTTACAATCGCCTGCCTTTTGCCCTTGTCGGGTGAGGTGGGCAGGTTCGCCTGCGCGTTATCAGAGGTGGATCACGATCCTGGTTCGCCTCTGTCCAGCCAATCAGACAACATGAGGATTGACCATGCAGATAGGGATTGCCGCCGAGATCACCCCAGGCGAAACCCGCGTCGCAGCGACGCCAGAGACGGTCAAAAAATTTGTCGGCATGGGTTATCAGGTTCTCGTGCAGTCCGGGGCCGGACGTGCCGCCAGCTATCTCGACGCCGCTTATAGCGAAGCGGGAGCGCAGGTGCTGAACGACGTCGCTGATCTTTATGGGCGTTGTGAACTGGTGCTCAAGGTGCAGGCGCCGACGGCCGAGGAAGCGGCGCAGATGCGACCGGGCACGATCGTCGTTGGCATGCTCGCACCGGCGAGCAATCCCTTTCTCGATATCTATGCCGAGCGTGGCTTGACCTGCGTCGCCATGGAGCTGATTCCGCGTATCACGCGTGCGCAGAGCTCTGATGTGCTTTCTTCGCAGGCCAATGTCGCCGGCTACAAGGCGGTACTGATGGCGGCGCAGGCCTATCAGCGCATGTTTCCCATGCTGATGACTGCTGCCGGCACGGTCAAGCCGGCGCGTGTCGTCATTCTCGGCGTCGGTGTCGCCGGTCTGCAGGCGATCGCGACGGCGCGCCGCATGGGCGCCGTGGTCGAGGCTTCCGACATGCGTCCAGCGGCGCGCGAGCAGGTCGAATCGCTCGGCGGCAAATGGTTGGACGTGCCGATGAGTGAAGAGGAGAAAGCCAAGGCTTTGGGTACCGGTGGCTACGCCTGGATACCGTCGCCGGAGTATGTGCGCGATCAGGCCGCGGTCGTCGACAAGGCGGTCAGCGCCGCCGATATCGTCATCACCACAGCTCTCATTCCCGGGCGCAAAGCGCCGGTTCTGGTGCGCGCCGCGACGGTGGCGAAGATGCGCCCAGGTTCGGTGATCGTCGACATGGCGGTGGCGGCCGGCGGCAATGTCGAAGGCAGTGTCCTCGATCAGACGGTCGTCACCGAGCAGGGCGTCAGCATCCTCGGTGTCGGTAACATTCCAGCCACCGTGGCGGCTGAGACCTCCGCTCTGTACGCGCGCAATCTCCTCAATTTTCTGCAGCCGCAATACGACTCGGCGAGTGCCGGTCTGAAGCTGCACCGTGAGGATGATATGGTCAAGCCGACTTTGATCGTCGATCAGGGTCAAGTTCTCTACAAGAAGCCCAACTGAGCAGGAGATCGTCATGCATCCCGTGCTACAGGCCGTACAATCGGCCCCCGACCTTCCCTTCGTGAGCGTCTTCACGGTCTTCGTACTGGCCATCTTTGTCGGCTACTACGTCGTCTGGAGCGTCACCCCAGCCCTGCATACACCGCTGATGGCGGTGACCAATGCCGTTTCCGGTATCATCATCGTCGGTGCCATGCTGCAGAGTGTCACCATCCAGGGTCAGAGCATCACCCTGACCTCCGTGCTCGGCGCCTTCGCCGTGCTTCTTGCCAGCATCAACATCTTTGGTGGCTTCGCCGTCACTGAGCGCATGCTGGACATGTTCAAGAAGAAAAAGAAGTAAGGGAGAGCCGACATGCATAACTTCGCACAATATGCCGATTGGGCCTATCTCATCGGCGCTGTCCTCTTCATCCTGACCTTGCGCGGTCTGTCGTCGCCGATGTCGGCGGTGATGGGCAACCGCTATGGTATGACCGGTATGGGCCTGGCCATCCTCACCACCTTCTTTCTGGCGCCGAATGCCAATGTCGTGATGATCCTGGCGGCCATGGCCGTGGGGGCGGTCATCGGCATCTATCGCGCCCGCACCGTACCGATGACGCAGATGCCCGAAACCGTCGCCATGATGCACTCCCTGGTCGGCCTCGCTGCTGTGCTCATCGCCCTCGCCGCTGTTTTTCATCAAGGTATGACGCACGACACCGTGCATCGTTTCGAGCTTTTCGTCGGTTGTTTTGTCGGCGCCATCACCTTCACCGCTTCGGTCATCGCCTGGGGCAAGCTCTCGGCCAAACTCGGCGCACGGCCGCTCAAAGGTGCTTGGGTGAAGCCGGTGCAGGCTCTGCTCTTTGTACTCATGATCGTTCTGGGTGGTGAATATTTCGTCAGTGAGAACGTGCAGGCTTTCCTCGGCATGACCGCGGTCGCCCTGGTTTTTGGGTATTTCTGGATCGCTCCCATCGGTGGTGGCGACATGCCGGTGGTGGTGTCGCTGCTCAACTCCCTGTCGGGCTGGGCGGCAGCGGGGATCGGCTTCACCTTGAATAATTCCATGCTCATCATCGCCGGTTCGCTGGTCGGGTCCTCCGGTGCCATTTTGTCCTACATCATGTGTCGTGCGATGAACCGCTCCCTGCTCAACGTGCTGTTCGGTGGCTTTGGTCAGACGGCGGTGGTCGATGTTGCCGATACGGGTGAGCGCAGCCACCGTGCGGGCTCACCCGACGATGCCGCGTTCCTGATGGCCAATGCCGACAGCGTCATCATCGTCCCAGGTTATGGCATGGCGCAGGCGCGTGCGCAAAATGCTGTCAAGGAACTGGCCGATGCCCTCAAGGGCAAGGGCGTGACGGTGCGCTATGCCATCCATCCCGTCGCTGGGCGTATGCCTGGGCATATGAACGTCCTGCTCGCCGAGGCTGACGTGTCCTATGAGGAAGTCTTCGAGATGGAGTCGATCAACAGCGATTTTGCTGCGACCGATGTCGTCCTGGTGATCGGTGCCAACGACGTCGTCAATCCTGCCGCCAAGGACAATCCGGCTTCGCCGATCTATGGCATGCCCATCCTCGAGGCGGCGCGTGCACGCACCATCTTGGTGATCAAGCGCTCGATGGCGACCGGCTATGCCGGCCTCGACAACGATCTCTTCTATCTCGACAAGACCATGATGATCTTTGGCGACGCCAAGAAAGTCGCTGAAGACATGGTCAAGGGTGTCGTCGGCGGCGGTCACTGAGCAGAGCGCCGAGGGTGGTGGCGACGCGCCATCACTCGCGGCCATGGGGCTTCACCCTATCCGATGCATGCCGCATCTGCCTGACTCGTGCTGCGCGCGAAGTCCTTGCCGACCATCGCACGTGCGCAGGATCGAGTCCATCAGCCCGTTCAAGCGTGACTACAATGTCAGGCCTGACCTAGCGCTGATCGAGCGCCTACCCGACATCTCGACATGCGCCACAATGTCCGCGCCTTGGTCAGACTCAGGCGCGTTGTGTGCAATGTCCAAAAACTTGATCGCAGGCACTTGCCCCAACAATCAACGAAGCGCCTGCGCCGCTTGGCTCTCTAGGTCTTTCTGATCTCTTCATCCCGCCCTATTCCAGGATAAAACGGAGGGCATATCCCACCCTGTTGGGGTGGAACGCGTCCCCGTGTGCGGCGCGAGACAGAGGTGTGCTTATCTTTGCATGAGCGTGGCCCCGGCGTATGGGTCGATGCAGGAT
>JAKBFV010000055.1 GCA_021833365.1 Pseudomonadota bacterium
AGCATAAACACTGGCTGAGAGAATTAGCCTTACTTGAAGAACGCGGCGAACCCTTCTGAGATTACCCCATCAACCCACCCTGACTGCCTCCAAGTCACGCACGCCATGGGGGCATGGTTGACACAGCCGCTGACAGCAATCAACATTTTTACGGTGTCGTCACCGTTGCGGTCCGGCGGCATGTCGCCCTAGCCGCACTTGGTGCGGCGGGTTTCCTGGCCATCCTCGACGGCCTGCTAGCGCATACCGCACCCGCCGATGGACCCCGGCCAGCACGCGCACCGAGGGCCGCGCCGCCTCAGTGGGGCGCCTTCATCGCCTGTTCGATGAGCCAGAAGAGAGCGTGTGGATAGACACCGATGAGCATGACCATGCCGGCGACACCGAGGACCATGAGGCCACCGACCTGCGCCCCCCAGTGCAGATCGGCGTCATAGATACGCCGACCGGGAGCGCGCAGATAGAGGGCGATCATGGTGCGCAGGTAGAAGTAGATGCCGATGGCGCTGCCGAGGAAGAGGGCGATGAGCAAGGGAATCTGTCCCAAGGACACACCGGCCATGGCGACGTAAAACTTCCCGGCAAAACCGGCGGTCAAAGGAATACCGGCCAGGGACAGCAGCGCCACGGTCATCACCGAAGACAGCAGCGGCCGTTGCCAGAACAGGCCACGGTAATCCTGCAGGCTATCGGCATCACGCGCCTCACCCGCCGACGACATGAGGGCGATGACGCCAAACGAGGCGATGGCGGTGACGCTGTAGACGACGAGATAGATCGAGACGACGATAAAAGCATTCCTCGGCTGTCCGAACATGAGCATGCCGATGAGCACGTAGCCGAAGTGCGCCATCGACGAATAGCCGAGCATGCGCTTGATGTTGTTCTGCTTCAGGGCGAGCAGACTGCCGCCCAGGATGGAGGCCACTGCGAAGATCTGCAGGGCGATCAGGATGGCCGGCGAATGCATGGCCGGCATGATGATGAGCATGCGCAGGAGCATGGCCATCACCGCCACCTTGCCGGTGGTAGCGAGGAAGGCCCCGACCGGCGCCGGTGAACCCTCATAGACGTCGGGCGTCCACATATGGAAGGGCGCGAGCGAGAGCTTGAACCCAAAACCGACCATCAGCATCATCGTCGCCGCCATGGTCAGGGTGATGTCGGTGCGTTCCGGCGGCACGCTGAAGTGGCCGATGCTGACGAAGTCGAGACTGCCGAACTCGGCATAGAGCAGCGCCATACCGAAGAGCATGAAAGCGGACGCGGCGCTCGACAGCACCATGTATTTGATGCCGGCCTCGAGGCTGTGGCGGCGGTTGCGCGTGTAGGCGATGAGGCCATAGAGCGACACCGACATGATCTCAAGACCGATGAAGGCGGAGACCAGGCTCACCGACAGCGACATCACCATCCCGCCGAGGGCGGCGCTGAGCATGAGCAGATACATCTCCTCGCGGTTCTCGGCATAGCGATCGATGTAGGAGTGCACCAGGGTGGCACAGGCGAGGGTGGTGACCAAGGTCAGGCCGACGAAGAAGAGGCCAAGGCCATCGACGAGAAAGAGCGGCGTCACCATCTGCGGCCCGGCCTTCCAGGCGATATAGAGGCTGACGACAGCGAGGTTGAGTCCGAGCACGGCAAAAGTCGGATTCCACCACGGATGACGGCGGATGGCGATGGCCATCATCGTAACGATGATGGTGGCCACGACCAGCAGCAGAGGCAGCATGGCTTGTGCAGAGAGCAGAGTCAGGTTCATCGCGGGCTCCTCAGTGCAGGGCGCCGGGCAGGGTCAACTCACCTGCCAAGTGCTGAAATTGATCGATGGCGGCGCTCGCCGTATGCAGGACCGGACTCGGGTAAACACCGAGCACGACGGTACCGGCGGCGAGGCTGAGCACCATGGCCATCTCTCGCTTGCCGAGGCGCTTGAGCGGCGTCGTCTCCTGCGCCGGACCGTAGAAGGCGCTCTGCAGCATGTACAAGGTATAGACAGCGGCGAGCACCAGACCGCCACTGGCGATCACCGCCATGATGCGGGCGACGCTGAAAGTGCCGATGAGGACGAGAAATTCGCCGACGAAATTGCCGAGACCGGGCAGGCCGACGGAGGCCGCAGCAAAGAACAGCGCCATCGGCGGCAGTCGATCGATACGCGCCCACAGACCGCCCATCTTCGCCAGCTCCCGGCTGTGCAGGCGCTCATAGAGCTGACCGCAGAGGATGAACAGAGCCGCCGCCGAGATGCCATGCGCGAGCATCTGCACCATCACCCCCTGCAGGGCGAGGGTATTGAAGGAGTAGATGCCGATGAGCACGAAACCCATGTGCGAGACCGAGGTGTAAGCGACCAGGCGCTTGATGTCGGTCTGGCGATAGGCGAGCAGAGCACCGTAATAAATACCGAAAATGCCGAGGGCCATGGCGACGGGGGCGAACTCATGCGCCACCTGCGGAAAAAAGGGTACAGCAAAGCGCAGCAGACCATAACCCGCCGTCTTCAACAGGATGCCGGCGAGGTCGACGGAACCGGCCGTCGGTGCCTGCGAGTGCGCGTCGGGCAGCCAGGCATGCAAGGGCACCACCGGCAGCTTGACCGCGAAAGCGATGAAGAACCCGAGCATCAGCACCCACTGCAGCCCATGCGACAGCGGCATATGCAGGAGATCGTCGTAGTCGAAGCTGAGATGATGGGTGAGCTGAACATGCGCGATGGCGAGAGCGATGATGGCCAGCAGCATGATGAAGCCGCTCGCCTGCGTATAGATGAAGAACTTGGTCGCAGCATAGATGCGTCCCTTGCCACCCGGCGCATTGTGCCCCCACAAAGCGATGAGGAAGAACATCGGCACCAGCATGACTTCCCAGAAGAAGAAGAACAGCAGCATGTCGAGGGATTCAAAGACGCCGATGACGCCAGCCAGGATCCAGAGCAGGTTGAGATGGAAAAAGCCGACATTCTCCTGCACTTCCGTCCACGAACAGGCCACTGACAGGGCGCCGAGGAAGGCGGTGAGAGCGATCAGCAGCAAGGAGATGCCATCGATGCCGAGATGGTAGCTGACGCCGATCTCCGGCATCCAGGCGATACTCTCCTCGAGGCCCCAGTGCGGCAATCCCTGCAAAGGCACGATGACATGATAGTCACCCTGCCACCAGACCTGCAGCACCAGGGCGAGCAGTATCAGCATCGAGATCAGGGCCACCCAGCGCGGCGCCTGCCGGCTGATACGTTCACCCAGCCAGCAACTGAAGCCACCGACGAAGGGGATCAGGATGAACCAAGTCAGAATCATGAGGAACTCCCGGGCCTAATTGAGGATGATGCTGGCGATGAACAGCAGCAGGAAGGCGCCGCCGGCGAAGACCGCTACGTTCAGGCGCAGCTGACCGTTCTGGCTGCGGCTACCGAGGCTGTGCAGGGCGCTGATGGCGCGCGGCACCAGATTGATCGTCTGGTCGGCCGGATCCCGGCGCAGCAGCAGGGTCAGGCCGCGGTAGCCGCGCACGAAGATGAGGTCATAGACGGCATCAAAGCCCCAGGCCTGATACCACAGACGAGTGATCGGCGCCGCCAGCGGCAGGCGCGCGATCAAAGCCGGCAGGCGGCGTTCACCGAGGTAGAGCAGCGCCGCCAGCAGCAGACCGCTGAGACCGGTGGCAGCGGCGATCAGTTCGACATGCGCGTGCAAGGACTCTGCAGCCGTCGCCGGCGCAGCCGGCAGCACCTGCGCCAGAGGCGGATGGATGAGGGCACCGATGGCCGTCGACAACACCAGAAGGACGCCGAGCGGCAGCCAGTAGCTGGCACCGGAGATGGCGTGCGCATGTCCCTGCTCGCGGCCGTGGAAGACGATGAAGATCATGCGGAAGGTGTAGAGCGAGGTCAGGAAGGCGCCGGCGAGACCGATGTCGAAGAACGCCCAATGCTGACCGGCCATGGCCTGCCAGAGGATCTCGTCTTTCGAGTAGAAGCCGACCGTCACCCAGGGCAGAGCGGCGAGAGCACCACCGCCGACGAGGAAGCAGGCGTAGACAAAGGGGATCTTTTTCCACAAGCCACCCATCTTGAAGATGTTCTGCTCATGGTGACAGGCGAGGATGACGGCACCGGAACTGAGGAAGAGCAGGGCCTTGAAGAAGGCGTGCGCCATCAGATGAAAGACCGCCGCCTGCCAGGCGCCGACGCCAAGAGCAAGAAACATATAGCCGATCTGGCTCATCGTCGAATAGGCGAGAACACGCTTGATGTCGGTCTGCACGATGGCGGCAAAACCGGCGAGCAGCAAGGTGATGGCACCGACCCAGCCGACCAGATCAAGGGTGGCGGGTGCCAGCTCGAACAGGGTATGGGTGCGCGCGATCAGATAGACACCGGCGGTGACCATGGTCGCGGCGTGGATGAGGGCGGAGACCGGTGTCGGACCGGCCATGGCGTCAGCCAGCCAGGTCTGCAGGGGCAGCTGCGCTGACTTGCCGACGGCACCACCGAGCAGAAGAGCGGTCGCCGCCGTCATCAGCAGGGAACCCTGCGCGAAGTGCTGCGGCGCCAGCACCAGCAGCTGCTGCACGTCGAGAGTGCCGAGCTCATGGTAGAGGAGAAACATGCCGAGGGCGAAAAAGACGTCACCGATACGCGTGACGATGAAGGCCTTTTGCGCTGCTGCACCATTGGCGCTGACCTTGTAGTAGAAGCCGATGAGCAGGTAGGAGCACAGCCCGACGCCTTCCCAGCCGACATAGATGGTCGGCAGACTGCTGCCGAGGACGAGCATGAGCATGGCCGCGACGAAGAGGTTCATATAGGCGAAGAAACGCGCATAGCCCTCTTCCTGACGCATATACCAGGAAGCGAAGAGATGGATGAGAAAGCCGACGCCGCTGACGACACCGAGCATGGTCAGGGACAGGCCATCGAGATGCAAGGTCCAGTTCAGCTGCAGACCGGGCAGGTCGATCCAGGTGAGCAGGGGCAGGTCGTAGTACGTGGCGGCGCCGTGCGCGAAGAAGTCGCAGCCGACGACGACCGCACTGAGCGCCGACAGCGCCATGGAGCCGACGCCGATGACAGCGGCGCCGTTCTCACCGAGACGCCGGTTGAAACAGGCGAGAATGAGGAAGCCGAGAAAGGGAAACAGCAGAGTCAGGGCTAGATAGTTCATCCGTGCATCTCGCTTGCCGCATCGACGTTGAGCGTCTTGAAGCGGCGGTAGAGTTGGAGTACGAGGGCCAAGCCGATGGCCGCTTCCGAAGCCGCCAGGGTCAGGATGAGGATGAACATCACCTGACCATCCGGGCGCCCCCAGCGGCTGCCGGCGAGAACGAAGGCGAGCGCCGCCGAGTTCATCATCACTTCGATGCTCATCAGCATGAACAGGATGTTGCGCCGCACCAGCAGGCCACAGAGACCGAGACTGAAGAGGATGGCAGCGACGATCAGTCCGTGCTCCATCGGTATCGTCTGCATCATCACCTACTCCTTCTTCTCTTCAGGCCGACCGAGGTGCCAGGCGGCGATCATGGCGGCGAGCAACAGCATGGAGGCGAGTTCGACGGCCAGCATATAGGGTCCGAACAGGACGACGCCGACATCCTGCGTCGACAGCGTGAAGCTGCTCAAGGGATGCTCACCCTGCAGCAGACCCCAGAGCAGCGCCAGCAGGAGCAGAGCGAGGGCGCTCGGCCCGATCCAGTAGCGCGGCCGCAACCAGTCTTTTTCCTGCTGCGAGACGCGCGTGCCGAGATTGAGCATCATGACGACGAAGACGAAGAGCACCATGATGGCACCGGCATAGACGATGACTTCGAGGGCGCCGGCGAAAGGTGCGCCGACGGTGAAGAAGATCATCGCCACACTGATCAGCGACAACACCAGATAAAGCAGGGCATGCACCGGATTGGCGGCACTGATCACGCGCAAGGTCGCCAGGATGGCGACGGCGGCAGCGCCATAAAAAGCGAGACTGGTCATCTCCACGATGCTCTCCTAAGGCAGCAGACCCTTGACATCCACCGGCGCTGACTCACCCGCGCCGCAACCCTTGGGTTTGCCGGCGATGGCCAGTCCGGCCTGACGGTAGAAATTGTATTCATGGTATTTACCCGGCCCGGAGATGAGCAGGTGCTCTTTCTCATAGACCAGATCCTGACGCTTGAACTCGGCCAGTTCGAAGTCGGGCGTCAACTGGATCGCCGTCGTCGGACAAGCCTCCTCGCACATACCGCAGAAGATGCAGCGCGAAAAATTGATGCGGAAGAACTCCGGATACCAGCGCCCATCCTCGGTTTCGGCTTTCTGCAGCGAGATGCAGCCGACTGGGCAGGCGACAGCGCACAGATTGCAGGCGACACAGCGCTCCTCACCATCCGGATCACGCGTCAGGACGATGCGGCCGCGATAGCGCGGCGGCACATAGATGGCCTGCTCCGGGTACTGAATGGTGTCGCGGCGGCGGAAGGAGTGCAGGAAGACCATCCACATGCTGCGCAGGTTGGAGAAGATGCCTTGCAAGAGATTCATCGAATGCGACTCCTCGTCAAAACGGACTGCCATGGCTGCGCCATAGCACGATGGCGGCGGTCGCCATGAGATTGACCAGGGTCAGCGGCAAGCAGACCTTCCAGCCGAAATCCATGATCTGATCGTAGCGCGGCCGCGGCAGCGCCCCGCGCACCAGGATGAACAGGGCGATGAAGACGAAGGTTTTCAGGCTGAACCAGAAGATCGGCCAGTCCATGAAGTGGCCGAAAGGCGACAACCAGCCACCGAAGAACAGGGTGGTCATCAAGGCCGAGACCATGACCACGCCGACGTACTCACCGACGAAGAACATGCCGAACTTCATGCCCGAATATTCGGTATGAAAGCCGGCAGCGAGTTCCTGCTCGGCTTCCGGCAGGTCGAAGGGGCTGCGGTGCGCCACCGCGACGCCGGCGATGGCGAAGGTGAAGAAACCGAGGAACTGCGGCAGCACGAACCACATCTGCTGCTGCCCGAGGACGATGTCGCGCAGGCTGAAAGAACCGGTGATCGCCACCACGCCCATCAGCGACAGGCCCATGAAGACTTCATAGCTGATCGTCTGCGCCGTCGTACGCACGCCACCGAGAAGGGCGTACTTGCTGTTGCTCGACCAGCCGCCGAGCATGGCGGCATAGACAGCGAGACCGGCGACGGCGAAGAAGAAGAGCAGACCGACATTCATGTCGATCACCCCCCAGGACGGCGTGATGGGGATGACGGCGAAGGCGAGCAGGAGGGCGCTCATGGCGATGGCCGGCGCCAGCCAGAAGGTGAACTTGTCGACGAAAGGCGGCGTCCAGTCTTCCTTGAAGAACATCTTCACCATGTCGGCGATGACCTGGCCGATGCCAAAAGGCCCCACCCGATTAGGCCCGTAGCGATCCTGCCAGAGCGCCAGCAGACGCCGTTCGACCCAGGGCAGGAGAGCGGCCACGAGCACCGGCACGAGCAGGATGACGATCGCCTTGAGCACCGCGATCACGACGCCGATGACGACCGGCGTGCACCAGGCCAGTACCTCATTCCAGAGCGCATTCATCGCCATTCACCTCCCCTTGCCCAGATCCAGGCGCATGCCCGGCACCACCCGCACCAGACCCGCCGGCAGACCGACGCAGTCGGCCGCCAGGGTGGCACTGTGGCGCACCGGCAGCACATGCTGCTCACCATCGATCACCAGTTCGATCGTCTCACCTTCGGCGTAAGCGGCGGTCGCCGGCAAGGCCACATAAGGCTGCGGTGCACGTCCGGCGATGACCTCGGCGCGCAGGCTGAGCTCATCGCTGCCGAAGATGTGATGCAGCGCCACCGTGCGCCAGCCAGCTGCCGCCGCGGCCGGCACTGGCAGATAGTCAGCGGCGTGATCGGCGTGCAGCAGACGCACGCCGGGATCGCCATGGCGCAGACTGCCGGTCTCGTCCTGGAACTTGTTCCAGGCCTGCGGCGAGTTCCAGCCTGGCGACCAGGCAAAAGGAATGAGAGCACCGGCCTCTTGCGGTCCGACATAGCCTTCCATGGAGAAGGTCAAGGCGGTGTCCTGATCGACCGGCTGACGCGGTTCGTGCACCGACAGATGGGCGCGCATCGCCGTACGTCCGGAATAGCGCCGCGGCTCACGCGCCACCTTGAGACCGGCGATACGGTAGCGCGCATCCGGCGCCGCCTCGACGATGGCGGCGAGCGCAGGCTCGGCCGCAGCGATCTCGGCGGTGACCTGATCGAGGTGGGTCCAGGCCGCCGTACGCCCCTGGCTGATGCGGTCGATGGCGTGCAGCCAGCGCCAGCTCTCGCGCAGACAATCCTGGGGCTGATAGTAGCTGGCGTCATAGACCTGGAAGTAACGCTGCGCGCGTCCCTCCATGCTGACCACGGTGCCATCGCCTTCGGTGAAGCTCGCCGCCGACAACAGCACATCGGCGCGCGCCGCCGTCGCCGTCATCTGATGATCGATGACCACCAGCTCGGCGACCTTGGCGAGCATGCTCTCGACTCGCGCCGCCGGCAGGCAGCGGAAAAGATCGTTCTCGACCACCACCAGGGTATCGATCTCACCGGCCAGACAGGCGGCCTCGAGATCTTCGATGGCGCGGCCACCGAGCAGGGCCAGACCGACGCTGTTGACTTCCGGCAGCACCTGCGCCAAAGCCGGCTTGCGCTGCTGGCGCAAGAGAGCGGCGATGACCTGGGTGCTGGCATCGATGAGTTCGCTGCAACCGCTGCTCACCCCGGAGATGACCAGGGGGCGCGCCGCTGCCAGCAGATCGGCGGCGATGCGCGCCGCCAGGGCGGCATCGGCGGCGCTCAGGCCGCTCACCGCCGGCGCCTGCGCATCGATGGCGTGGGCGACGGCAAAACCCAGACGCGCCTGCGCCTGCGGCGTGGCGCGGTACTGCGACGCGGCGACGTCATCGAGGCGGGTGGCCTGCACCATGGTCAGATGCAGAGGGCTGAGCGCGTGCTGGGCGATGTTCTTGATCGGCTCGGCGTTCCATGCCGGCACCTTGCGCGCCGCCGCCTGCTTCAACGCCTCGTTCTTCACGGACTGGCGCAGGGCGAGAGCGACACGCGGCGCCGTCTGGGTGAGGTCTTCGCCGAGAACGAAGACGGCGTCGCAGTCCTCCATCTCGCGCAGGGACGGCAGCTGCACCTGCTCGAGGCGCAGGCTGTGCAGGGCGCGTTCATGCAGGGCGAGGGTGGCAGCATCGAGACTTTGATGGAAGCGTTCGGCGCCGACCAGGGTGCGCAGGCTGAAATTGCTCTCCAGACTGGCGCGCGCCGAACCCAGACCGGCGACACGGGCGCGATTGCGCACGAGGCCGGCGGCGAGGTCGAGGGCGGCGTCGAGGCTGAGCGTCTGGCGTTGATCCGGGTGGCGCCGTGACGGCTGCCGCGGTCTATCCTCGCGATTGACGAAGCCATAGCCAAAGCGACCGCGGTCACAGAGGAAGTAGTGGTTGACGCTGCCGTTGTAGCGGTTCTCGATACGGCGGATCTCGCCATAGCGCTCGCCCGGGCTGATGTTGCAGCCGACGGCGCAGCCCTGGCAGACGCTCGGTGCGAACTGCATGTCCCACTTACGCGTATAGTGCTGCCCATGCGTGCGGTCGGTGAAGACCCCGGTCGGACACACTTCCGTCAGATTGCCGCTGAATTCGCTCTCCAGCGTGCCTTCCTGGGCGCGTCCAAAATAGACGTTGTCATGCGCACCGAAGACACCGAAGTCGCTGCCACCGGCATAGTCGCGGTAATAGCGCACGCAGCGATAGCAAGCGATGCAGCGGTTCATCTCATGACGGATGAAAGACCCGAGATTCTGGTTGTTGTGGGTGCGCTTGTTGAAGCGATAACGGCGCAGGGAGTGCCCGCTCATCACCGTCATGTCCTGCAGATGGCAATGCCCGCCCTCGGCGCAGACCGGACAGTCGTGCGGATGATTGGTCATCAGCCACTCGATGACGCTGGCACGGAAAGCCTTGGCCTCGGCGTCCTCGACCGAGATGTAGGTCTTGTCGGCGGCCGGCGTCATGCACGACATGACGAGGCGGCCACGCTGGTCGTTCTCATCGCTGTACTGCTTGACCGCACACTGCCGGCAGGCGCCGACCGAGCCGAGCGCCGGATGCCAGCAGAAATAGGGAACGTCGAGCCCGAGCGACAGACATGCCTGCAGGAGGTTGTCTGCGCCATCGACTTCATAGCTCTTGCCATCGATGTGTATGGTCGCCATCGCCGCTTCTACACCTTACCCTGATGAGGGTCCTTGAATGATCGGGTCGAACGAATCGACGCTCAAACGGATTGGATGCCTTGTTCAAAACGTGCCGGAAAATACTTGATCGCGCTCTGCAGGGGTTCCATCGCTCCCGGCGCATGCGCACAGAAAGTCTTACCCGGCCCGAGATTACGCGTCATGCCGCGCAGCCACTCGATGTCCCCGGCCTGACCTTGGCCAGCGGCGAGGGCGTCGACGACCTTGCGCACCCAGGGCAGGCCATCGCGACAAGGCGTACACCAGCCGCAGGACTCGCGCGCCATGAACATCATCAGATTGCTGACCACCTTAAGCATGTCCTGCTGGTCATCGATGACCATGATCAGGCCGGTACCCATGCGGCTGCCGGCCTTGGCGATGGTGTCGTAGTCCATGGCCAGATCGAGATGCTCGGGCATGAGAAAGTCGGTCGAGGCGCCACCCGGCAACCACGCCTGCAGCTGCAGGCCTTCCTGCATGCCGCCGGCGTGCACTTCGAGCAGCTCGCGCGCCGTCGTGCCGATGGGCAGTTCCCACAGGCCGGTACGCCGTGCCCGGCCGGACACGCCATAGAGCTTGCTGCCGGCATCGCTGCTGCGCCCCTGCGACAGGGAACGGAACCACTCGGCGCCGTGCAGAAGGATGGCCGGCACGTTGCACAGGGTCTCGACGTTGTTGACGATGGTCGGCCGCCCCCAGGCGCCGGCCTGTTGCGGGAAGGGTGGCTTGGTGCGCGGATTGGCGCGCCGCCCTTCGAGACAATTGATCAGCGCCGTCTCCTCGCCACAGATGTAGCGACCAGCGCCCTCGTGCACATGCAGCTCGAAACTGAAGTCGCTGCCGAGGATGCGCGCACCGAGATAACCGGCGGCGCGCGTCGCGGCGATGGCTGAGCGCAGGCGCTCGGCGGCGAGCAGATACTCGCCGCGCAAAAAGATGTAACCGACCTGGGCACCGATGGCGTAAGCCGTCACCAGCATGGCCTCGACCAGCTGAAAGGGCAGTTCTTCCATCAGCATGCGGTCTTTGAAGGTGCCAGGCTCCATCTCATCGGCATTGCAGATGAGATATTTGCGGCCGGCGTCGGCGCCCATGGGGATCAGCGACCACTTCACCCCGGTGGGAAAGCCGGCACCGCCACGCCCGCGCAGATTGGCATTCTTCACCGTCGCCTGGATGTCCGGCGGCGCCATGTCCAGGGCCTGTCGCAAGGCCTTGAAGCCATCGAGGGCTTCATAGCCAGCCAGATCGAGGACCGCACCACCGTGCGCGTTGTAGCGCCAGGTGAGCGGATGCGTCTCGCGCCGCACATCGAGTCCAGCATTGATCAGCGAGCTCATGCGTATTGCTCCAGCACGGCGGCGACATTCTCCGGCGTCACCTGGAAGTGGGTGTCTTCATCGATGAGCAGCACCGGCGCACGATCGCAGGCACCGAGGCAGACCACCGGCAAGATGGTAAAGCGGTCATCCGGTGTCGTCTGTCCGGGCTGGATGCCGAGCAGCTCCTGGATGCGCTCATAGACCTTCTCGTAGCCGGACAGGTGGCAGCCGATGCTGTCACAGACCAGGACGACGTGGCGGCCCACCGGCTGTCGGTAGATGCGGTTGTAGAAGGTCGCCACGCCATCGACCTCGGCGGCAGCGATGCCGAGCACGGCGGCGATGGCCTCGACCGCCGCATCGCTGACCCAGCGACGGCTCTTCTGGACGATCTTCAGGGCATCGATGGTCGCGGCACGTGCATCCTCATAGTGATGCATGGCCTGCTCGATGGCTCTTTGTTCTTCATCGCTGAGGATGAAGGGACCGCCACGATCAGTGACGATCATCTTGGATTGGGGGTTATCGGTCGACATCTGCCATCACAAAGTCAATACTAGCCAAATAGGCGATAAGATCCGGGACCATGGAGCCCCGAATCACCGAGGGAATCTGCTGCAAGTGCGCGAAACTGGGCGTGCGGATGCGCGTCCGGTAACTCATGGTGCTGCGATCGGAGGTCAGATAGTAGCTGTTGATGCCCTTCGTCGCCTCGATCATCTGACTGGTCTCACCCGCCGGCATCACCGGCCCCCAGGATACCGCCAGGAAGTGGGTGATCAGGGTCTCGATGTCCTTGAGGGTGCGTTCCTTCGGTGGCGGCACCGCCAACGGATGATCGGCCTTGTACGGACCGGCCGGCATATTCTCGAGACACTGGCGGATGATACGCACGCTCTGCCGCATCTCCTCGAGACGCACCATGGCGCGATCATAGGCGTCACCACGCTGCGCCAGCGGCACCTCGAACTCGAAGTTTTCATAGCCGGAGTAAGGGCGCGCCTTGCGCAGATCGAAATTGACACCGGTGGCGCGCAGGCCGGGACCGGTGACGCCCCAGGCGATGGCTTCGGCGCTCGAGTACTGGGCGACGTCGCGGGTACGGGCGATGAGGATGGAGTTGCGTAGCGCCGCCTTCTCGTACTCATCGAGGCGCTTCGGCATCCACTCGACGAAGTCGCGCACCAGCTTGTCCCAACCGCGCGGCAGATCATGGGCGACGCCGCCGATGCGATACCAGGCCGGATGCATGCGGAAACCGGTGATCGCCTCGATGATGTCATAGGCCTTCATGCGATCGGTGAACATGAAGAAGATCGGCGTCATACCGCCGACGTCCTGGATATAGGTGCCGAGGAAGAGAAGATGCGAGGTGATACGGAAGAGCTCGGCGAGCATGACGCGGATGACCTTGACGCGATCGGGCACGACGATGCCGGCGAGCTTCTCCACCGCCAGCACATAGGGCAGATTGTTCATCACCCCGCCGAGGTAGTCGATACGGTCGGTATACGGGATGAAGCTGTGCCAAGTCTGGCGTTCACCCATCTTCTCGGCACCACGATGGTGATAGCCGATGTCGGGCACGCAATCGACGATCTCCTCGCCATCGAGCTGCAAGACGATGCGGAAGGCGCCGTGCGCGGATGGATGGTTGGGACCGAGATTGAGGAACATGAAGTCCTCATCATCGGCAGCCTTGGCCATGCCCCATTCTTCCGGCTTGAACAGCAGGGCTTCCTGCTCGAGATCCTGGCGCGCCGCGGTCAGCATGAAAGGATCGAACTCGGTGGCACGCGCCGGGTGATCCTTGCGCAAGGGATGCCCCTGCCAGGTCGGCGGCATGAGCAGGCGGCGCAGACGGCGGCGACCGGAGAAGTCGATACCGAACATGTCCCAGACTTCACGTTCATACCAGTCGGCGTTCGGCCAGATGGACATGACCGAAGGCAGACGCAGATCGTCCTCGCCGAGGGCGACCTTGACACGCACATCGCTGTTACGATCGATCGACAGCAGGTGATAGAAGACGGTGAAGGCCGAGGCCGGCAAGCCTTCGCGATGCTGACGCAGGCGCTCATCGACGGCCGACAGATCGTAGAGCATGCTGTAAGGGCCGGGCAGAGCAGCGAGACAGCGCATGACCTCGAGCAGACGATCACGCGCCACCCACACGGTCGGCACCTGATCCACCGTCGCCTGATAGACCAGGGCATCAGCACCCAGACGCGCGCTCAGTTCGCGCACCACCGCATGCTCGTGCCCGGCCAGTTTCTCACCCACCACGACGTCGTCTGCCATCGAAATCATATCCCCATTACTGGCTGCAAGACTCAGACCTGATCAGGCGTGCGCAGATGCGTCACGGCGATACGTTCGGCCTGCTTGCGATCACGCTCCGCCTGCATCTCGGCGCGGTAGACACCCTGCTCTCCCACCACCCAGGACAAGGGGCGGCGCTCCTTGCCGATCGACTCCTGCAACAGCATCAGGGCTTGCAGAAAGGCTTCCGGGCGCGGCGGACAACCCGGGATATAGACGTCGACGGGCAGGAATTTGTCGACCCCCTGCACCACCGAGTAGATATCGTACATGCCGCCGGAGTTGGCGCAAGCGCCCATGCAGATGACCCACTTCGGGTCGAGCATCTGTTCATACAGGCGCTGCACGACCGGCGCCATCTTGAGAAAGCAGGTCCCGGCCACCACCATGACATCGGCTTGTCGCGGTGAGGCGCGGATGACTTCGGAACCGAAGCGCGCGATGTCATGCGGCGAGGTGAAGGCGGTGGCCATCTCGACGTAGCAGCAGGACAGGCCGAAGTTGTAAGGCCACAGCGAATTGGCGCGCCCCCAGTTGATGGCGCCGTGCAGCATGTCCTCGAGCTTGCCCATGAGGATGTTGCGATGCACCTGCCCGTCCATAGGATCGACGCTGCTCTGCTCCTGCATGGGATAACGCTGGTCGACGGTTTTCTGGTTGACGCGGGTCAGGGTGTATTTCATGGCAGCGCCTCACTCCGGAGTCTGTTCATGTCTGAGAGGATGGCGGCGCCGCTGCGCCGGCGCCCAGTCGAGGGCCCCGATGCGCCAGATGTAGACGAGACCGAGCAACAGAACGATGACGAAGGTCAGCGCCTCGGCGTAGCCGGCCCAACCGGTCTCACGCACCGACGATGCCCAGGCGTAGAGAAACAGCGCTTCGACGTCGAAGATGACGAACATCATCGCCACCAGATAGAACTTGGCCGAGAAGCGCAGCTGCGCGCCGCCTTGCGAGACCACGCCCGACTCGAAGGGCTCTTCCTTGGCGCGCCCCCAGGCACGGCCACCGAGGAGGGGGGGCAGGATGAGCATGAGCGCACAGATAGCGAAGACACCGACGATATAGACGGCAAACGACCAGTGTTCTGCGAGCGCGGTGACGGTCAGCGACATACTCGGGCTCCTGCAAGTGAACGGACAGGTGGATCATGCCACCAAATTCGACTGCCAGAAATGATAAGATAGGCTCCTTGGTGTGTAAAATTATTTGTGACGCACCGAAAGCATTTCTTGATCCACGACAGTTCCACCGGCACCGCTCTGCAAGTGTGGGCGCGGCGCCTTGCGAGAGCAGCGATGAGCAAATCCGATGTCAGCGGCGAACCGCGCACCCCGCAGCGCCAGCAGGACGCTGCACACAGCACCCTGGTCAGCGTCGTGATCAACACCGGCCTCGCCGGCGTCCAGGTCGTCAGCGGCGTGCTCAGTCATTCGCAGGGCCTGGTCGCCGACGGCCTGCATTCCCTCGCCGACCTGCTCGCCGACGCCGTCGTCCTGGTCGCCAATCGCCATAGCTACAAGGCCGCCGACGACGATCACCCCTATGGCCACCACCGCTTCGAGACCGCCGCCTCCCTCCTCCTCGGTCTGCTGCTGCTCGCCGTCGGCGCGCACATGCTGTGGCGTGCCTTCAGCCGCCTTTCGAGCGCCGAACCCCTGCCCGCCATCGCCGCACCGGCGCTCATCATCGCTCTCATCGGCATCGCCAGCAAGGAACTCCTGTTCCGTTATCTGTTACGGGTCGCACATCGCCTGCGCTCATCCCTGCTCGCCGCCAATGCCTGGCATGCGCGTTCCGATGCCCTCTCGTCCCTGGTGGTCAGCATCGGCATCGCTGGCAACCTGCTCGGCTACCGCATGGCCGACGGCGTCGCCGCCCTGCTCGTCGGTGTCATGGTGCTACGCATGGGCCTGCACTACGCCTGGGAGGCCCTGAACGATCTCATGGATCACTCCGCCTCGCACGAGGAGACCGCCGCCATCGCCGCCACCCTGCGCGCCACACCCGGCGTGCTCGGCCTGCACAATCTGCGCACGCGCAAAGTCGGCGACCTGCTCATGGTCGACGTCCATATCGAGGTCGATGGCCAGCTCAGCGTCCATGCCGGCCATGCCATCGCCGAAGACGCACAGGCGCGCGTCCTCGCCCGTCATCACGTCGCCGACGTCCTCACCCACCTCGATCCGGTCAGCGACGAGACGCCCGACTGAGGCGACTCAGCGGCCGAGCAGACTGCGCGCCACCACTTCCTTCATGATCTCATTGGTGCCGCCATAGATGCGCTGCACACGCGCATCGACGAAGGCGCGCGCCACCGGATACTCGGTCATATAGCCATAGCCGCCGAACAGCTGCAGGCAGGCATCAGCGACACGACCCTGCAGATCGGTGGCGCTCATCTTGATCATGGCCGCCGTCGGCACGTCGAGCTCGCCGCGCAGATAGCGATCGACGCAGGCATCGAGGAAGGCGCGATTGCAGGCGATCTCGGTGGCGCACTGGGCGATGACGAAACGCGTGTTCTGCTGGCGGGCGATGGCCTGGCCGAAAGCCTGGCGCTCGCCGACGTAGCGGATGGTCTCGGCGAGCACTCCTTCGGCGGATGCGACGGCGGTGACGGCGATGGCGAGGCGTTCACGCGGCAGTTCACGCATGAGATAGACGAAGCCCTGACCTTCCTCGCCGAGCAGGGCGTCACAGGGCACTTGCACCTGATCGAAGAACAGCTCCGAGGTGTCCTGGGCGTGCAGCCCCAGCTTCTCCAGCTTGCGGCCGCGCGCAAAGCCGGGCAGGCTGGTGTCGACGAGCAGCAGGGAGATGCCCTTGCCGCCCGCCTGCGGATCGGTCTTGGCGGCGACGATGACGAGACCGGCGTGCTGGCCATTGGTGATGAAGGTCTTGGACCCATTGAGGACGTAGTGATCGCCCTGCCGGATGGCGGTGGTCCGCATCGACTGCAGGTCGGAACCGGCGCCCGGTTCGGTCATGGCGATGGCGGCGACACACTCGCCCGAGATCAGCTTGGGCAGCCAGTGCGCTTTCTGGGCGGCATTGCCGATGTGCTGGATGTAGGGGGCGCAGATGTCGGAATGCACCGACAGGCCGGTGGCGACGGATGCCAGGCCGAGGCGCGCCGCTTCCTCGAGAATGAGAGCGGAATAGGGAAAGGGAACCCCGGCGCCACCATAGGCTTCATCCTGATCGACGCAAAGCAGGCCCTGCTCGCCCATGCGCGTCCAGATCTCACGCGGCATCCAGCCGTCTTTTTCCCACTGCGGATAGTTCGGCAGCAGTTCCTGGGTGAAAAAACGCTTGATATTGTCGCGAAACAAATTCAGTTCTTGGCTATCGACGGTCATCACACTATGCTCGAGAGAAGGAAAAAGTCGCCGCCATGGGAGAGCCGCGACACCGGTGCCAGATTCTAAGCGAGATCGCCGACCCGGCGCCATGTCGCCACTGTGCACGGATGATGAAGAGGCCTTGAGGATGGGCAAGATCATGATCGATGTCACGCGATTGCTCGACTTCAGCGTCGAGCAGGTGTGGTCCCTGCTGCGGGATTTTTCCCGCCTCGACGTCCTCATGCCGGAAATCAGCCATCTGCGCCTGCGCCCGCACCAGGATGGCCTCCTGCGCGAAGCCGATTGCCATGGCCGCCGCCTTCTGCACCAATTGCTCTTGTGTGATGATGGCGAGCATCGCCTGTGCTATCAGGTCCTGCACGCGCACGGCATCGACGCGCGCAATGGCGCCGTCGTCTGCCTGAATGCGCAGAACGCCCAGTGCAACCGCTGCCAGCTCATCTGGAGCCTGCGCCTGCACACCCTGCCGACATGGCTACCCGACGACAGCGCCAGCGTCTTTCATCGTCACGCCAGCGCCGTCATCGACGAAAATATCGATCACCTGATCCGCTGCCTGCAGCAGGGATCGGTGACCCGCACCCAGGGAGCAGCGCATGGATTCAGTCGTCATCAATGAAGTGGGCCTGCGCGATGGCCTGCAGAACCAGTCGCGCCTGCTCGCCACCGCCGACAAGCTGCGCCTCGCCCTGGCTCTGCAGCAAGCCGGTCTCGATC
>JAKBFV010000056.1 GCA_021833365.1 Pseudomonadota bacterium
GAACGCATCGTCGTCTCTAGCAGAATCGTGCCAGCGGCAGTATAAGAGATAATCATGCGATTGCCGACCATGAGCGTAGGCACTGAGGAAAGCGATACGGTAAGATCGCCATCCACACGGGGGGGGGCGGTATGCGTGAAATCTATCTGATCAATGTTCTCGGCGCCGACCGTGCCGGTTTGACCACGCGCCTGATGACGCTGCTCGCTGCCTATGACGTCGAAGTACTCGATATCGGCCAAGCGGTCATTCACGACGAGCTCACCCTCGGCCTGCTCGTCGCCCTGCCGGCTGCCGTCGATGCATCCCCCCTGCTCAAGGATGTCCTCTTTCTTTTTCATGGCGAAGGACTGAAGGTGCGCTTCACGCCGGTGGCGGCCGACAGCTATCAGCAATGGGTGAGCGAGCAGGGGCGTTCGCGCTACATCGTTACCTTGCTGGCGCGACGCATCAGCGCAGCGCACATGGCTGCGGCGGCGCGCATCATCTCCGAAGCCGGGCTCAATATCGAGGATATCCAGCGCCTCTCCGGGCGGGTGCCGATCCGTGGCGACGTCAGCCAGGTCGGCGGTGCCTGTGTCGAGTTGACGGTGCGCGGTGAGCCGGCCGATCTGCCGGCCATGCGCAAGGACTTTCTCGCCATTGCCAGCGATCTCGGTGTCGATATCGCCTTTCAGAAAGACGACGCCTGGCGCCGCTATCGCCGCCTGGTCTGCTTCGATATGGATTCGACCCTGATCGAGACCGAGGTCATCGATGAGCTGGCGCGCTGCGCCGGCGTCGGTACGCAGGTGGCCGTCATCACCGAGCGGGCAATGAACGGCGAACTCGATTTCAAGGCGAGTTTTGCCGCCCGTGTCGCCCTGCTCGCCGGTCTCGACGCGCGCGTGCTCGACGACATCGTCGCTCGCCTGCCCCTCACCGAAGGCGCCGAACGTCTGCTTGCCGCCTTGCGTCGCCTTGGCTTCAAGACGGCCATCCTGTCCGGCGGGTTCACTTATTTCGGCCAAGCCCTGCAGCGCCGTCTCGGTATCGACTACGTCTTCGCCAATGAGCTGGAGATCGTCGCCGGCCGCGTCACCGGTCGCGTCATCGGTGAGGTCGTCGATGGTGAGCGCAAGGCGAGTCTGTTACGCGAACTGGCGGCGCGCGAAGGGCTCGTTCTCGAGCAGGTGATCGCCATCGGTGATGGCGCCAATGATCTGCCCATGCTCTCCCTCGCCGGACTCGGCATCGCTTTTCGAGCCAAGCCAGTGGTGCGCGCGCATGCCCAGCAGGCGCTCTCGACCCTCGGTCTCGATGGTGTGCTCTACCTGCTCGGCGTCAGCGACCGCGATCACCTCGATCTCTTGCCGCCTCAGCTGTCCTCATAGCGCATGAGTTCGTCGGGTTTGTGCACAAAGAAGCCTTGCAGGTAGTCAAACTGCAGCTCCCAGAGCTTGCTGAACAGGGTCGCCGATTCGACGCAGGGAACGATGATGCGTTTGTTCTGGGCGTGCAGTTTCTTCTCCATCTCGACCAGAGGTTCGAGCCCGGACTCGGCATTGAGGTCCTGGGTGAAAGAGCCATCGATCTTGACGTAGAGATTGTCGACATGGCGCAGGATGTCGAAGGGCGCCAGAGCGCAGCCAAAATGCGATACCGAGATCTCGCAGCCGACCTGACGCAGCGCTTCAGCCAGGGCCTTGGCCTGGTTCAGGTAGTTGGCGACATCATTCTCCTGGAACTGCAGGACGATGCTGCCGGGGGGGGCCTGAATGGCATGTGCGATCTTGCCGACCCAGGCAGCGAGCCCGGTGTCGGCCAGGGAGCTGGGCGACAGGTTGATCAGTATGCGTGAGTTAGGATATTTGCCGAGCTGCTCCTGGAGACGTTTGCTGGCGTTGAGCAGGACCCAGCGGTCGATCTTGTTGGCCAGTCCGGCACCAGCGGCGGCGCCGAGAAACTGGTGTGGTTCGAGCATCTCATCATCACGCAGGGGTAGGCGCAGATAGACTTCGAAGAACTGCACGCCATCGCCGCTGGTCTCCGCCATCGGTTGGAAGAGGAGCTTGAACTGATTCTTCTTCAAGGCGATGTCGAGCAGTTCCTGCATGGCCACGGATGACTGTGAGGCGTCCTGGGCCGGGTCGTAGACACAAATCTGGCTACCGCCACGGGCGCTGGCGCGCGTACTTTCGGCATTGGCGCGCGCGACCAGTTCACCGGCGTCAGGGGTCATCTCATTGATGCCGACGATACCGATCGACACCGAGGCCTGGATGCTGCGTTGATCGGGCATGCTCACCGGATGCTCCTGCAGCGAGCGCATGAACTCGCTGGCGAGTTTCTCGGCGCTGGCTTCATCGCTGCCGGTCAGCAATACGGTAAAAGAGGTGTCGGCAAAACGGAAGACGCAGTCCTTGCCCATCTGCGCGCTCAGGCGGGTGGCCGTCTGCTGGATGATGGCATCGATGCCTTCCATGCGGTATTGCGTCAACAGGTCTTTGATGCGATCGATGGAAATATAAAGCAGGGCATAGCGATGGCCACGACGGCTGGCAGTGCGCGCCAGATCGAGCGCTTCCTTGAGGCGGGCCTCGAAGAAATTACGGTTGCCGAGGCCGGTGAGGGCGTCATAGTTGGCCGCTTCGCGCAGTTTTTCTTCGAGCTCGGCGCGCAGGCTTTCTCCCGTATCGAGGCGGATGATCACCTGGGTGCAGGATTCGCCATCATAAGTCGCGGTCGATAAACCCATCGTCGCCAGGATGGGATCGCCATTTTTGTGGAGGCCTTTGAAGCGCAGGGTCGAGTCTTCCGCCTCGCTGGTATGACGGCCACGATCCTTGAGGTATTCCTTGTAACTGGCCTGATCGCTGAGATCGACGAGGTCGATGAAAGGTAGTCCACTGAGGTCATCGGACTCCTCATAGCCGAACAGGGCGATATAGGCCTGGTTGGCATAGATGTGCATGCCATCATGGAGATAGGCGATGGCGTCGCGCGAGTTATCGAGGAGCAGGCGATTGCGCATGTCGACTTCGCGCCGCGCCGATTCAGCTTCGCGCAGCGACTTGCGCGTCTGCATCTGACCGAGTTCGCGCATGATGACGAGGGCAGCGTGCCGGTGGTGGCGCACGCAGATCGCGTCTTGCGCTCCTGCGACGAGCAGGTCAGCGACGACATCCTCTTCGTAAGCCTGCAGGAGGACGATGATCGGCAGGTCGCGACCGAGTTTGCGCACCTCGGTGAGGACTTCATCAAAACGACTGCCTTCGAGTTCCAGGTCGACGAGCAGCAGGTCGTTGGGCGGGCTGTTGAGCATCAGCGCCGACTGCAGTTCATCCCAGTCTGCGACCAGCGTCGTGCGTGTGCGCATGCCTTCGTTTTTCAAGGTGCGATCAATCTGCAGGGCGTCCTCGCTCGAGGTCGTAGCGATCAATAGTCTGAAGGTTTCGCGCTTGTCGAGCTGCATGCAGACGGTTTACCTAGTGCTATTTATGAAAACGGATTCATCCTCGGCCATTATGCAATGGTGTCACACCGCTTCACAACAACCGCGACAGGGCAATTTTTGCCAAAACCCGCCGTCCCGCCGGAGGCCTCGCACTAAAGGTTGGCCCAGATCGTATCGAAGTCCTCTTCCTGGGGCGCGGCGGGCCGCTGTGTCTTGCGTGGGTGCTGTCCCAGCTCAAATTGGCAGAAGCTCGGGCTCGAGCGGATCAAGCGGCCGAGATCCTGCATCTGCGTCGCTCCCGCCAAACTCAGTTCGACGCGTGCGCCGGTGCGAAAGATCAGATTGGGCACGATGAGGCTGGCAGGGCGCTGGATGCTGCTCATCTCGGGGATGAAAAAGGCGCGCAGGAACTCACCCTGCTCGGTGTTCTGGCGTAGCAGACGCACGCCGCAGGGGGTCACTTGCGGGGCCAGCATTTCGACGCCGAGAAAGGCACCGGCGCCGGGCAGTTGCTGCAGCCAGCGGATACAGCCGAGAGAGGCATGTTTCTGTTCGGGTTCGTTGAGGCCGACGAGTTCACCCGTGCGTACCGCCGTCGGCATCGGCGCATCCCAACGCAGACCGTAGCCACCCGGGCTGGTATTGACGATATGACAGGGATGCTTTTCGTAGACGGGGCCCTGGTCATTGCGACGACCGACAAACTCGATGTCGCCGAGGACGCCTTCGGCATTGGCCTCGCCAAAATAGTGACCGCTACCCCAGGGGTCGACGGCGATCTGGGCGCTGTGCAGGCGCTCCTTGAATTCATCGGTCGCCGAAGGGGTCGAGCGGTCACCGTGCAGACTGGCCTCGAATTCGACTTCGCCGCCTAAAAAGTAGTGCGTGGCGCTCATGCCGATGCTGAGCATGATGCGACCGGCACCACCGATGCGTTTGAATCCTCGCGCACTGAGATCGCCCCAGGCATGGATGAGGTGACGCAGGAGATCTTGGTTGAGTTGCTTGTGCGGATCGATACGCAGCGGTGAATTGGCTTGCTGCGCCAGCATGTCCTGCAGACTCTCCACCAAGGAGGTGCAGGACAGCACCCAGTTCTCGCCAGACTGACGACGTTGCGATGGCGGTGCATCGCTGTGCGGATCGAAAAAGTGTAAGCCGCTGATGCCGTCATCGCGCTGGATATGGACGAGGGAGGTCCAGGTCTCGCTGCGCACATAGGTGAGCATGATGTCGTTCTGGCGCATCTGGTGGGGGCGGCAGGTGGCCATCAGCAAGGCACGGATATAGGCGTCATCGATGCTGCTGTCGACGCGGTGCTGACGCGTCGGGTCGTTGATCGTCTGCGTCTGCAGGGCATGTTGCTGCGCCAGCGCGTGCAGGGCATGGAGTTCCTGCCAGGTGCGCGGCGTCGGGCCGAGATAGAGCTGCATGCAGCGCACCAGGGTGGCGCTCAGATCGGAGATGGCGCGGTGACAGGCGAGGGCGAGCAGGCGTTGGCTGTCGCTTTCCTGGGCGTGTTGCAGAAGCTCGAGGCAGACGGCTTTGTAGCCGGTAGCGAGGTGGTTCTGCATGGCCTGCGCCAGGGTCGCAACCTTGCTGGCTTTTTCGGGCAGGGCTGCTGGCTGGTCGAGATAGTGGCGGGCCAAGGATTCACAGAGAAAATAGACCGTCGGACGCAAGGCCTCGAGCAGGCCGAGGCGGCTACGGGTATCGATGCGCAGGCGGTTGAGCTCCTGCAGGGTCTGATAAATGCGCCGCGAACTCTCGCCGACATTGACCTTGGGCAGGCTCATCGCCCATTCGTGCAGGCGCGCCGGGTGGGCTTGTACCAGCGTCAGTCGGGAAAGGTCATGTTGCGGCTGACGGGCTTTCAGGATGTCTTCGACACGCATCGTTCTATTTCCCGCTTCCCGGCTCACGATAGACACCAGCACTATACATTGAGCATGGAGTGTGATGCAAAAAATGCAAATTTTTCAAGGGCTGAAGCAGGCGGCCAGGAAGTCCTGCAAGCGCTGGCCGCGATATTTGCGCCGATGCACGAGGATGAGAAACTGGCGCTGCAGATGGGTCAAAGGTGTTTTTAACTCGACCAGGTGACCGCTTTGCAAAGCAGCAGCGACGCTCAGGCGAGACAGGCAGCTGATGCCATAACCGGTCTCGATGAGACAGCGTATGGCCTCGGTGTGGCTGAGCTCCATGGCCAGATGCAGGTGACCGAGATGGCCGAGGACGAGATGGTCGAAGACCTCGCGCGTCCCTGAGCCAGGTTCACGCAGAATCCAGTCGGCGGCGGCGAGATCAGCGAGGCTGACTTCTTCTTTTTGCGCCAGAGGGTGGCTCGGTGCGGCAAAGATGACCAGCTCATCGTCGCGCCAGGGCATGACCTCGATCTCGGGGTCGTGACAATAGCCTTCGATGAAGGCGATATCGATCTGGAATTTCAGTAGGCGCTCGATCATATAGTGCGAATTCCCGACCTCCAGGCTGAGTCTGGGGGCGCCCTGACGAAGCAGGTGCTGGCCCATGAGGCGGGGGATCAGATAGCTGCCCAGGGTCAGACTGGCACCGAGGCGGAGCAGGCCGCCACTGGCATGCTCATCGTGGGCGAGGTGCTCCATGTCTTCACAGCGCGAGATGATGTCGAGGGCTTGCGGTAGGAGCTGGCGACCACTGTCATTGATCTGAATGCGTCGCCCGACGCGGTCGAAGATGCGGCATTCGAGCTGCCGCTCGAGGTCGGCCAGCGCCATGGAGGTCGCCGAGGCGGTCAGGTGCAGGCGCTGTGAGGCCGCCTGTACACTGCCTTCCTGAGCGATGGCGATGAAGACCTCGAGCTGTTTGAGCGTCATCCGCATGCTTGTCCTTCCTCGATCGAAGCGTCATGATGCGGGTCCGGCAAGGAGATGAGCCCGATGACGCACAATGACCTGCTCGGCTATGTCGCTGCCACACTGACCACGATCGCTTTCGTGCCACAGGCCTGGCGGGTCTATCGCACCGGCCGCACGCACGACCTGTCACTGCCCATGCTCATCCTGTTCACGCTCGGTGTCGCGCTCTGGCTGCTCTTCGGTGAGCGTGAACACAATGGCCCGATCATCTTCTCGAACAGCCTGACCTTGCTGCTTTGCGCCTACATCCTCACGATGAAGTTGCGCCAGGACTAGGTGAGCATCGCCCCAGGCTCTCGCCCATGCGCACCTGGCGACCGGCATCGAGGTCGGCGTGCCAGCCGCTGATACCGGCTGGGAGCAGGACGATGGCCGTCGAACCGAGTCGAAAACGCCCCATCTCGGCGCCGCGAGCCAGTTGCACCGGTGCGACGCGATCAGCATAGAAGAAGGATTGTGCACGGCGTCCACGTGGCGTCACCAGGCCAGACCAGACCGTCTCGATGCCGGCGACGATCATGGCGCCGACCAGGATCACCGCCATCGGGCCGCAGGCGGTCTCGAACAGGCAGACCAGTCGCTCATTGCGGGCGAAGAGCTGCGGTACTTCGCGCGTCGTGGCGGCATTGACCGAGAACAGGTCGCCGGGGATGTGGATCATACGGCGCAGGGTGCCAGCCAGGGGCATGTGGACGCGGTGGTAGTCGCGTGGTGACAGATAGATGGTGGCGAAATGGCCATGGTGGAAGGACTGCGCCAGTTCGACGTCGCCGCCGATCAGTTCGAGCACGGAGAACTCGCGGCCTTTCGCCTGCAAGAGCCGATCGGCACGCAGACGGCCGATCTGTGAGACACAGCCATCGGCGGGGCAGACGATGGCGTCGTCAGCATCGGCGAGAGGGCGGGCATCCGCTTTCAGGGCACGCGTGAAGAAATCGTTGAAATTCGCGTAATCGTCAGGACTTTCGCGTTCGGCCTCGCTCAGGTCGACGTCGTAGGCGCGGATGAACTGGCGGATGAGTATGTCGCGCAGCCATGGCTGTTGGCTGTCTGCCAAATGTCCGATCAGACGCGAAATCAAATGCTGCGGCAACAGATATTGCAGGAGGACAAAGAGCAAGTCTTGCACGGATCAACCTCGTGGGTCAGGGGTCTCGATGGGCGTATGGCGGTGGTTGCCCCACTCGCTCCAGGAGCCGGCGTAGGCGCGCAGGCGCGGGAAACCGAGCAGGCGACCGATCAGCCAGGTCAGGCCGGAGCGATGGTGGGTATGGCAGTGGGTGACGATGTCCTTGTCGGCGCTGATGCCAAGAGCAGCGAGTTCAGCGCGCAATTCCTCGAGCGGTCGTAGACGCAGGCCGCGTTCGCGGTCCATGGCGCGCGTCCATTCATAGTTGATGGCGCCGGGGATGTGTCCGGCGCGTTGTGCGAACTGGCGTTGACCATGGAACTCTTCGGGAGAGCGCGCATCCCAGATGGCCAGTTCCGTGTCCTGGCGCTCGAGGGCCTGCAGGAGGTCATCGATGTCGGCGAGATGGCGGCGGTCGAGCTGATGCACATAGGCGGCACGGCTGGCGGGCTGGTGCTGCGTGTCTTCGGTGGGCAGGCCGGCCTGTAACCAGGCGACGAGACCGCCATTGAGATAGGACCAGCGCGTATGGCCGATGAGATCGAGCGTCCACAGAAAACGTCCCGCCCAGCCGCCGCCCTCATCGTCATAGGCGACGACGTGCAGATCCGGGTGCAGGCCGATCCAGGCAAAGAGCTGTGACAGACGTTCGCCCTCCGGCAGGTGGCCGGTGGCCGGTGGCTGGCCATGCACGAGTGTCTGAAAGGGGACGAAGATGGCGCCGGGGATATGCGCTTCCTGATGCACGGCCTGTTTGCTCAGGTCGATGATGAGCAGGTCGCTGCGGCCGAGCAGGGGCAGGAGATCCTCGGGTTCGAGAAGACGGGGCAGATCGAGCATGATGGAGCTCCTCGCAGTCATCCTTTCGTGATCGTGGCTTGGGCGCGCAGGGTTTCGATGACACGCTGCGCGGTGTGCAGGGATTGTCGCACAGCTGTCAGGCAGCTGTCGCCTAGGTCCTGACCACGGCGATCGGCGAGGAGCAAAGCGAGAGCTTTGTCACCGTTGTTGAGACTACCGATCAGGCTCGGTGTGGCGAGGCTGGCCGCCATCTCTGGTGGCAATTTGGCGCCGTAGCGGGAGCGCGTCGGTGCATCGATGACGAGTAGGCTGGTCTTGGCCGCCAGGGCGCCGAGCAGGGGATAGGGGGCGATATCGAGCTGCAGTGTTCGCAGCGGTGAGGACTCTTCCCAACCGCCGCAAACCAGGCTGCGGATCTGCTGACGATCCGCCGAAAAGACGAACAGGGCGATGCGCTGCAGGCCGACCGCTTGCCAGAGGCGGATCAGCGTCTGCAGCAGGCCGTTGAGCTGAGTCTGCGCGGCCAGTTCAGCAAGCTGCTGGGTGAGTGTCGGCGTTGGCGTCGCGGTGACCGGTGGCGGTGGCGGTGGCGGTGATAAAGTGCACCAATACGGCAGACTGAGATGCCGTTGTGGACCGGGGGCGTCGCTCCATACCAGAGCGCCAGCGATGCCAGGGCCGAAGTCGATGACATCGGCGACGTGCAAAAGGAGATCGCGCGTCGTCAGCCAGAGTTGTTCGCCTGAGCTGCGAAAGACGGCAGCGAGGGCATGCAGGCGTGCGTAAGCCCAGGGACCTTGCTGGATGAGGCGTGCGGCCAGGTGATTGGCATGCACGATCCAGACGCTGGCGCGGCCAGCATGGCGGCGCAGGAGCTGCAGGTCGCCATGCGCCATGGCGAGATAGTCGCGTGCCATCGGCAGCTCACCCGGGCGACTGCAGTCGACGAGGCGATCGAGGGGGGTGTAATGCTCATGCAGTTGTTGCGCGAGATGGGCCAAGTCATCGCCATAGTGTGCGCGTTCGAGGGTTCTGGCCGCTTGCCGGCTGTGCAGACGTTCATCCCAGCGCGCAAAATCATCGGCCTGATGCCAGGTCAGTAGCCAGAGCAGTTGATTGTAGAGCAGGGCAGCCAGCCAGATGTCATCGACGTGGCGTTGGCCATGCTCGATCGCCCAGCGGCGTGCCAGCTCGGCGGCGACGATGCTCTGGCCGAGGATCTGTCGATGTCGGTCACGTGCGGCGTCATGGCGGCGGTAGGTGGGCAGGCCAAGAAACAGTGTTTCCAGGCGCGCCTTGCCGAGGACCTGCAGGCATTGTTCGAGACTGTGCAGTGTCTGGGGGCGTCGCGCCTGGCGTGTGCGCAGGACGGCGGCACGCACGACATGATGCACGGCGACAGGGTCGCGCGCCAGGGATTGCGCCAGCTGACTGGTCGACAGTTGTTCCCCGGCGAGCAGGGCCAAGTGCCGTTCGCGGTCGCTGGCCAACAAGGGCAAGGGCGTATCGACCAGTGATGCGAGCTGCAGAGCCGGCACTGCGAGATCCTCGATGATGACTCAGGCAGTGTAGACCAGGGCGATAGGGCCGGCCATACTGGAGGCGCTATTTTGCCAGGAGTCGTATGATGCGCCAGCTCTATCCGGAGATTCAGCCCTATCAGCAGTTCATGTTGGCGGTCGGCGATGGGCATCAACTCCATGTCGAAGTCTCCGGGGTGCCGGAGGGTGTGCCAGTCCTTTTCTTGCATGGTGGCCCCGGCGGCGGCACGCAGCCCTGGCATCGGCGCTTCTTCGATCCTTTGCGCTACCGCATCATCCTCTTCGATCAGCGCGCTTGTGGGCGCAGCACACCACACGCCAGCCTGGAGCACAACACGACCTGGGATCTCGTCGAGGATATGGAGATCCTGCGCCAGGAACTGGCGATCGAACGATGGGTGCTGTTCGGTGGCTCCTGGGGGTCGACGCTGGCCTTGGCCTACGCCGAACGTTATCCGCAACGGGTGCTGCATCTCATCCTGCGCGGGATTTTTTTGTGTCGGCGGCGAGACATCGACTGGTTTTATCAGGACGGCGCCAGTCGTATCTTTCCGGATGCCTGGGCCGAGTATCTGCGCCCCATTCCCCTGGCCGAGCAGCACGATCTGCTCGCCGCCTACCATCGTCGCCTCACCGGTGAGGACGAACTGGTGCGTATGGCCTGTGCCAAGGCGTGGTCGATCTGGGAGGGACACTGCTCGACCTTGCATCCGCAGGCAGGCCTGGTCGATCATTTCGCCGAGCCGCATGTGGCGTTGGCGCTGGCACGTATCGAGGCACACTATTTTCAGCACGACTCTTTTCTGCAGGAGAGGCCTCTGCTGGCAGGCGCCGCTGCTCTGGCGGCGATCCCCGGACATATCGTACATGGTCGCTACGACATGGTCTGTCCGCTCGACAACGCCACCGCCCTGCACGCTGTCTGGCCGCGTGCGCGGCTGCAGATCATCCGTGATGCTGGTCACGCCGCCAGTGAACCCGGCATCGTCGACGCTCTGGTGCGCATCTGCGATCAGGTCGTGCAGGAACTGCAGGCATGACCTAAGCGAGAGTTTTTTATCGCTGTCCCTTGAATTCCCCTGCCCTAGCCCCATTTCGTGATCAACCGCAGCGACAGACGCTGCGGAGCTGCCTCCGGCTATCGACTTTAGTAGGCCGAGGTAGAACTGAAACCTAAATGGATAGAGATGGGAGTGATCACAGATGAAGATGCGTCCCCTGCACGATCGCGTCGTCATTCGTCGCGTTGAAGAAGAAGCCAAGACGGCCGGTGGCATCCTGCTGCCCGGCAGCGCCGCTGAGAAGCCTTCTCAGGGTGAAGTCGTGTCCGTGGGCAAGGGCGTGAGCCTGGAAAGCGGTGAATTGCGTCCCCTGGATGTCAAGGCTGGCGATCGCGTGTTGTTCGGTCAGTATGCCGGATCGACGGTCAAGATCGATGGTCAGGAGTACCTGATCATGAAGGAAAGCGAGATTTTTGCCGTACTCGAAGCCTAAGGCTGCGAGTCTTCCCCCTGGATATGACGAGGTTTTGAGAAAATGGCAGCAAAAGATGTGAAGTTTGGTGACGGCGCCCGTGCCAAGATGATCGCTGGCGTCAATGTCCTGGCCGATGCCGTCAAGGTCACCCTGGGCCCTAAGGGTCGCAATGTCGTCATCGACAAGTCCTTTGGCGCACCCGCCATCACCAAGGATGGCGTCACCGTCGCCAAGGAAGTCCAGCTCAGCGACAAGTTTGAGAACATGGGCGCGCAGCTGGTCAAGGAAGTGGCTTCGAAGACCGCTGACGTCGCCGGTGACGGTACCACCACCGCGACCGTGCTGGCCCAGGCCATCCTCAACGAAGGTATGAAGGCCGTCGCCGCCGGTATGAACCCGATGGACCTCAAGCGTGGCATCGACAAGGCCACCCAAGCGGCCGTCGCTTCGATCAAGGCTGCCGCGACGCCTTGCAGCGATGCCAAGGCTATCGCCCAGGTCGGGTCGATCTCCGCCAACTCCGACACCAGCATCGGCGATCGCATCGCTGAAGCGATGGAAAAAGTCGGTAAGGAAGGCGTGATCACCGTCGAAGAAGGCAGTGGTTTCGAAGACACTCTGGAAGTGGTCGAAGGCATGCAGTTCGACCGTGGCTACATCAGCCCCTACTTCGCCAACAAGCAGGACACGATGACGGCCGAACTCGATAGCCCCTTCATCCTCCTGGTCGACAAGAAGATCTCGAATGTGCGCGAGATGATTCCGGCGCTGGAAGCGGTCGCCAAGTCGGGCAAGCCCCTGCTGCTGGTGGCTGAAGACGTCGAAGGCGAAGCCCTCGCCACCCTCGTCGTCAACAGCATGCGTGGTGTGGTCAAGCTGTGTGCGGTCAAGGCCCCGGGCTTTGGCGATCGTCGCAAGGCCATGCTGCAGGACATCGCCGTCCTCACCGGTGCCCAGGTCATCTCCGAAGAAGTCGGCATGTCGCTGGAGAAGGCTGGTCTGGCTGAACTCGGTAGCGCCAAGAAGGTCATCGTCTCGAAAGAGAACACCACCATCATCGATGGCATCGGTCAGAAGGCCGACATCGACGCGCGCGTCAAGCAGATCCGTGCGCAGATCGAAGAAGCTACGTCCGACTACGATCGTGAGAAGCTGCAGGAGCGCGTCGCCAAGCTGGCCGGCGGTGTGGCAGTGATCAAGGTGGGTGCGGCGACCGAAGTCGAGCTCAAGGAAAAGAAGGATCGCGTCGATGACGCTCTGCACGCTACGCGTGCGGCGGTTGAAGCCGGCGTCGTCGCCGGTGGCGGTACCGCTCTGGTGCGTGCTGCCGTCGCTCTCGATGCGGTCAAGGGTGCCAACGAAGATCAGGACGCTGGTATCAATATCCTGCGTCGTGCTCTCGAAGCGCCGTTGCGCCAGATCGTCGCCAATGCCGGTGACGAAGCTTCTGTGGTCCTGAACAAAGTGAAGGAAGCCAAGGGCAACCAGGGTTACAACGCTGCGACGGGTGAATATGGTGACATGATCGCCATGGGCATCCTCGATCCGGCCAAGGTGACCTTCACCGCTCTGCAAAACGCCGCTTCGGTGGCCGGTCTGATGCTGACGACCGAAGCCATGATCGCCGAGATCCCGGAAGACAAGCCGGCAGCTCCCGACATGGGCGGCATGGGCGGCATGGGCGGCATGATGTAAGAACGATCTCGCGATCGTTGTTGTGAGAGGGGGGGGGCTTAGGCTCCCCCCTTTTTTTTGCGCACGGCACGAGCGCACGCCTGCAAAAAATTCCGTTGTCGGTCGCATCGACCTTTCTCGCCATGGTCTCTAGGCAAGCTGGCTTGCGGGAGCTACTTGGCCTGCTAGTCTTTCTGTGCTCGATCCAGGGCAGAGACTTCTCTGCGCGTGGATCAGAAACGATAGAAGCATCTAGGGCTACGCTGGAAGAACCAGTGCTGTGACTTTTCCGGCCATGCTGGTCAGAAGTGTCCACCATCGAGCCCGAGATCCGTGTCGTGGGCGGTGAGTCTGTCTGAATGAGAAGGGGTTTTCATGAAACGTCATGCTGCCATGAATCGTATTTATCGTCTCGTCTGGAACGAAGCTTTACAGATTTGGGTGGCAGTGGCGGAAGTCGCCAAAGGGCGGGGCAAATCTGCAGCCAGAAAGCTGCCCGCCACCGTGTTGGCGTTGGGGGTGATGAGTGTCTCTGCAGCGCCGACGGGAGGCGTGCTCATAGCGGGAATGGCAAGCATTAATCAGGTTGGCAATACCACGATGATTCGCCAGGCCAGCAATGATGTGTCGATCAACTGGTCAGGCTTCAACCTCGCGCCGAATGAAACAGTCGATTTTATCCAGCCTTCCAGCACTGCGGTGGCGATCAATCGTATCAACTCATCTCAGGGTGCCCAGATACTTGGCCATCTCGATGCCAACGGTCAGGTTTGGCTACTTGATCCGAACGGTATCTTGTTCGGTCAGGGGGCACAGGTGAATGTGGCTGGGCTGCTGGCGTCGACACTGACCTCGATTACCAGCAACGACAGTCCGTTCACTTTCTCGGGCAAGGGCACGGGCAAGATCATCAATCAAGGCAATTTGTCTGGACAGTACGTCGCCCTCATCGGTAATACGGTGAGCAATACCGGCACGGTTATGGCCAAACTTGGTGCGGTGGTGCTCGGTGCGGGCAATGCCGTCACCGTGACCTTTAGTGATAACCGTCTGGTACAGATGCAGGTGGACAGCAGTCTTGTTAATGCACTAGCGGTCAATGGTGGGTTGATCCAGGCTGATGGCGGTTATGTTCTGATGACAGCGGGGGCGAAGAATGCCTTACTCGCGAGCCTGGTCAATAACACGGGCATCATCGAGGCGCGGACGGTGAATCAGGAAAATGGCATCATCGACCTGCTCGGTAGCATGACTGCGGGTACGGTGAATGTCGGAGGCAGGCTCGATGCCTCGGCGCCTAACGGCGGCAACGGCGGCAGTATCGAAACCTCGGCACATCATGTGCAGGTTGCCAACGCCGCTGTGGTGTCCACGAAAGCAGCGGATGGTGGCAATGGCTCCTGGCTGATCGATCCGGCGGATTTTACCATTGCGGCAAGTGGTGGTGATGAAACAGGCACGCAGTTGTCCTCGGCACTGAGCTTGGGCAACGTGACCATCCAGTCTGCGAGTGGGACGGTGAATACCAGTGGCAGCGGTAGTATCAACGTCGATGATACGGTGACCTGGACTGCGAATAAGTTGACCCTGAATGCCTATAACAATATCAATATCAATACCGCGATGGAGGGCAGTGGGACAGCTGGCCTTTCCCTGCAATACGGTCAGGGCGCCAGTAATGGCGTGATTAGTGGGACCACTGCGACATACAATGTCAATGCACCGATCAATCTTGCCAGTACGGGAAGTTTCAGTACCCAGCTGGGCAGTAGCGGTGCTGTCGTCAATTACACCATTATCACTAGTTTGGGTGCACAAGGCAGCACGACAGGAACAGATTTACAAGGCATCAATGGTAATCTCGGCGGGAATTATGTTTTGGGGGCGAATATTGATGCCTCAGCAACGACTGCATGGAACGGCAGTGCCGGATTCATGCCAATTGCAAACGGGTCGAATGGTGCCAGTTACTTTACCGGAATCTTCGATGGGCTCGGGCATACTATCAATAATCTATATATCTATCAGCCCAGTACGTCCGACAATATGGCGTTGTTTGCCAACACGGGGGGGGCTTCTGATATCCGCAACCTTGGAGTGGTGGGCGGCAGTGTGACGGGGGTCACGACCGTCGGCGGCCTGGTAAGTTATAATACTGGCACATTGAATCATGATTACGCCACGGGATCTGTGACTGGAACGGGAGGTAGTATTGGTGGCTTGGTGGGAACTAATGAAGGCATCTTGACCAACGATTACGCTACGGGAAATGTGACGGGTGCTACCGCCGGTGGATTGGTTGGCCATGAAGATCAGGCATCCACGATCAGTAATTGTTATGCCACCGGGAATGTGATGGGAGAAGGTTCTTATGTGGGGGGCTTGATTGGTGGCATGAGCATGACGACAGGCGGCGTGACCAATTCTTATGCCACCGGTAATGTGAGTAATATTTCCGGCTCTCAGTACTCTGGTGGTTTGGTGGGTGGTATACTCATGGTGGGATTTTCTGCACCGAGTGGCACAACGGGCAACTATTCCGGCGCCAACACTTCTATTCCCCTGACCAACTCCTACGCTACCGGCTCGGTCACGGTTGGAGCGAACTCCTCTTATGTCGGCGGCTTGGTGGGTTATAACGTTTTTGCCGCTCTTTCGAACAATTATTCGACCAGTGCGGTGACCGTCGGGTCAGGCAGCAATTATGTCGGTGGCCTGGTGGGCTATAACGGGGCCGCAACACTCATAAATGGTGGTGCGACAGCAACCAACTATCTCCAGTACAATTATGCCACCGGTGTCATTTCAGCATCCGGAAGCAGCAACGTTGGAGGTCTGGCAGGGTATAATGTGCCGGCGCTGACCGATAATTATTACAACGCCACGACAACTGGGCAAAGCGATGGCCTGGCTGGGACCGCCGATGTGGCAGGGCATGTGCTCGGGTTGACGACGGCGCAGATGCAAACGGCGAGCAATTTTGCCGGATTCACTTTCACCACAACAGCCGGTGCCACGGGTAATAATTGGGTGATGGTGGATATGGATGGTGGGCTCAATAATGCTGGTAGCGTTCCCGGTGCTACCTTTCCCATGCTGGCGTCAGAGTACGCCACGAATATCAGCAATGGCCATCAGCTCCAGTTGATGACCATGAATCCGGCGGCTAGTTATACCTTGTTAAATAGTATCAATCTGGCGGCGACCAATGTCACCGGCAGTCCGACGGACATCTGGGCGACAACATTTGGATTCGTCCCGATCGGCAATACCAGCAATTCCCCCTGGTTGAGCCAGGCTACGTCATTTACCGGTACTTTCAATGGACAAGGTAATAAAATCAATAACTTGACCATCAATACTACGGTTTATTCCACAACTTCCTATTTTGTCGGACTGTTCGGATATACCGGAGCAAGTGCCGACATCTATGATCTTGGTATCGTTGCTGGTAGCGTCGGTGGCGGGACTTCGGTAGGCGATCTTGTTGGATTTAATAACGGCACATTGAGCAATGATTATGCAACTGGAAATGTATCAGGCTTATCGATAACGGGGAATAGTATCGGTGGGCTCGTGGGGGCCAACCGCGGCGCCATGAGTCATGATTATGCGACAGGTAATGTGACCGGCTGGCAGGCGGGGGGGTTGGTTGGACATGATGACACGACTGGCACGATCAGCGACAGCTATGCGACAGGTAATGTCGTTGGGACCGATAATTATGTGGGCGGATTGATCGGTGATATGACCATGACCACCGGTACGGTGACGAGCTCTTATGCCACCGGTCCTGTGACCGATGTGAGTGGTTCGGCGTATGTCGGAGGATTGATCGGCAATATCATCTTGAACAGCGGTACAACGACGCCTGTCACAGTGAGTAATTCCTATGCCATGGGATCTGTCGGGGCAGCGAGCAGCTCTTATGTTGGTGGATTGGTGGGGTACAATAGTGGCGCGATACTGATGCACGACTATGCCGCTGGTGCAGTGGCTGGCGGAAGTTATGTCGGCGGGTTGGTCGGGGCTGATACGCAAACTTTGACGAATAATTTTTATGATATCACCACAACCTTACAAAGCAGTGGAGTGGGTGGTGCCACCGACGTCGCCGGCCAAGTCTATGGCATGACGACTGCACAGATGCAGGTGCCGATAAATTTTATGGTCGCGACTGCCGCCAACCATAATACCAACCCAGGTTGGGATTTTAGTACACCGATCTGGGGCTATAATAGCACGGTCAATAATAGCTTGCCTATTCTGTGCTTTGGCGGTGCTTGTACAACGATCGTCTATATTGATCCACAATCGGCTAGCAGTGTTTATGGAGGTGCGGTTTCTCAGAGCTATATAACAACCAATGCCAGTGGCGCATCTCTGACGCTCAGCAATGCCTCGTTGACCGGCACGGCCGTTTATTCAGGTGTCCCGAGTGCGTCGAGCAATGCCGGTAGTTACACGGTCAGCTATCAGTCCGGTTTGAGCTTGACCGGCACGGGAGCCAATAGCTACTACCTATCACCCTCGCTGACACCCTCAACCTGGACCATTAACCCCGCACCGCTCACCATTGTCGCCAATGCCCAGAGTATGAGCTATGGCGCGGCTAGTCTGCCGGCCTTGACCTACAGCCAGAGCGGGCTGGTCAATGGCGATACGGTGGCGGTGATCACTGGTGCGCAGAGCACCACGGCGACGGCCTATAACGGCGCCGCGGGCTCGGGCTCGAATGTGGGCAGCTACCCGATCAGCCAAGGGAGTCTGTCGGCGGGGAGCAACTACAACATCAGCTATACAGGCAGCACACTGACGGTCAATCCCGCGGTGCTGAATGTGACCGCCAATGCCCAGAGCATGAGCTATGGCGCGGCCAGTCTGCCGGCCTTGACCTACAGCCAGAGCGGGCTGGTCAATGGCGATACGGTGGCGGTGATCACTGGTGCGCAGAGCACCACGGCGACGGCCTATAACGGCGCCGCGGGCTCGGGCTCGAATGTGG